>NZ_QKQR01000020.1:0-48277 GCF_008042305.1 Bacillus sp. AY18-3
CGTTCAGTTTTCAAAGAACTCATCTGCCGCTCAGAAGCGACTTTATTAATATAACATTTCGTTATATTTTCGTCAACAACTTTTTTCAATAAGTTGTTTTTCGTTTGTTTTGCTTGTTACCTTTCGTGGCAACGAATATAAATATACCAGTTTGATTATTAAAATGCAATAGTTTTTCTAATAAAATTTTTAACTTAGTAAAAAAGTATAAAAACAGCACATTTCTTCTATATAAATATAATTTCTCGCACCATCAAGAGCTACTATCCCTACGTAGCTCATACTCAAATAAAAAAAGCTTTGGAGAAATCTCCAAAGCTTAGTCTTGTTTATGACGCATAGCAGGGAATAATAATACATCACGAATAGATGGTGCATTCGTTAACAACATAACAAGACGATCAATACCAATCCCTAGCCCACCTGTAGGAGGCATACCGTACTCAAGAGCTTCAATATAATCATCATCCATCATGTGAGCTTCATCATTACCTTGTTCGCGCTCTTTTAATTGCGCTTCAAAGCGTTCTTTTTGATCAATCGGATCATTTAGCTCAGTGAATGCATTTGCATGTTCACGTGCAACGATAAATAATTCGAAACGATCTGTGAATCGTGGATCTTCGTCATTCTTTTTCGCAAGTGGCGAAATTTCTACTGGATGACCGTAAATAAATGTTGGTTGAATTAATTTATCTTCTACTTTTTGTTCGAAGAATTCGTTTATAATATGACCAACTTCCATCGTATCCTTAATACCTACATTATGTTCTTTTGCAAGTTCACGCGCTTCTTCTACACTCATTGGATTCCAGAAATCTGCTCCAGAATGTTCCTTGATTGCATCTACCATATGAAGACGTGTCCATTCTGGTTCTAGATTAATTTCATAATCACCATATTGGATTGTTGTTGTACCTAGTACTTGCTTCGCAATATGCGCAACCATATTTTCTGTTAGTTTCATAATATCTTTATAATCAGCATACGCTTCATATAATTCAATCATTGTAAACTCTGGATTATGACGAGTTGATACACCCTCATTACGGAATACACGACCGATTTCATAAACTTTTTCTAATCCACCCACAATAAGGCGTTTTAAATGAAGTTCAATTGCGATACGCATGTATAATTCCATATCTAACGCATTATGGTGCGTAATGAAAGGACGCGCAGAAGCTCCACCTGCAATTGCATGCATCATAGGTGTTTCCACTTCAAGATAACCATTGTCATCTAAGTATCTTCTCATTTCACGAATGATTTTACTGCGAGTAACGAATGTTTCACGGCTTTCCATACTTGTGATTAAGTCTAAGTAACGTTGACGGTAGCGTTGTTCAACATCTTTTAATCCATGATATTTATCCGGTAATGGACGAAGAGATTTCGTTAATAGTGTAAAGCCCGTTGCCTTCACCGAAAGTTCTCCAACGTTCGTTTTGAACACTTTACCTTCAATACCTACTAAATCACCTAAATCTGCTGTTTTAAATAATTCGTACTCTTCATCTCCAACAGCATCTTTACGAACATAAATTTGAACTTGTCCATGTAAATCTTGAATATGTGCAAATCCAGCTTTTCCTTTACCGCGTTTTGTCATAATACGACCAGCGATAGAAACAGAGATTTCTTTCTCTTCTAATTCTTCTTTAGAGAACTCTCCATATAAGCTTAATAAGTCATTTGTTGCATTTGTACGTTCAAATCGTTTACCAAACGGATCGATTCCTTGCTCACGTAAGTTATGTAACTTTTCACGACGAACAAGCAATTGGTCGTTTAATTCTTCGTGGTTCATGTTATCCATGGTATTGATATCACTCCAGCTCTATTAATTTTTACAATATATACAGTATAGCATTTTCTACTCAACTAGAAAAACTGCCAGCAACTAGCTGGCAGTTCTTCTTTCTTTCACGTAATTATAGGAAGTGTATAGAAGAATGTCAATCTTCCCTATCTATTATTAACCAACGTGAATTGTTTGTTGTTTCGCTTCTACTTCTTCTACAAATGCACCTAATACATTCGCAAGGTCCTCACGCGTATTACAAGCATTGATACCATTACGTACAGTTGCATTACCACGAACACCCTTTAAATACCAGGCTGCATGCTTTCTCATCTCTCTTACAGCGACATTTTCGTTCTTTAAATCGATAAGACGATCTAGATGCAACATACATACGTCAATTTTCTCACGCACTGTCGGTTCCGGCATTAATTCACCTGTTTCCAAATACTTTACCGTACGATAAATCATCCACGGGTCCCCAAGGGCAGCGCGACCAATCATAACACCGTCTACACCAATTTCATCAAGCATACGCTTTGCATCTTGTGGCGTTTCGACATCACCATTTCCGATAACCGGGATATTTACAGCTTGCTTTACTTGTTTAATAATATCCCAATCCGCTTTCCCTTCATACATTTGTACTCGTGTACGTCCATGAACCGCTACTGCTTGTCCGCCAGCACGCTCAACAGCTTTTGCATTCTCAATTGCAAAAATATGATCTGCATCCCAACCAATACGCATCTTAACTGTAACCGGCTTTTCAACAGCATCTACAACCGCCGCTACCATTTCATATATTTTATTTGGGTCTAAAAGCCACTTTGCTCCCGCGTCACACTTAATGATTTTCGGTACTGGGCAACCCATATTAATATCAATAATGTCTGCTGTCGTATATTTATCTACGTATTTCGCAGCATCTACAAGAGTTTCTTTCTCTCCACCAAAAATTTGTAAACTTAATGGCTTTTCTCTTTCATCAATATATAACATATCTAATGTTCTTTTGTTATTAAGTAATATCGCTTTATCACTTACCATTTCAGCACAAACTAAACCTGCACCAAATTCTTTTACTGTCAAACGGAATGCAGAGTTACACACTCCCGCCATCGGTGCTAATACAACCGGGTTTTTCATCTCAATATTTGCAATCTTTAACACTCGACTTACTCCTTCCTTCATAGTCACTTCGGCATTAATTCCTCCACTGAAACCTTTAATGCCTTAGCAACTTCCACTACAAAATCTTGGGAAGGCGATCGATTCCCTCTCTCAACTTCACCTAAAACAGATACAGATACCCCTAACTCTTTCGCAAAACCTTCTTGTGTATAACCTTTTAGCTTTCGAAAAGCACGAATGCGTCTTCCCCATTTTTCTGCTTCCATACCGTTACTCCCTCTCGCCTTTTCATTTCTTCTACTTGTGAACGTGAAATGTTTTGTTTTATATCTTGATTAATCTCTAACAACGGAACGATAACAAAAGCTCTTTCGAACATCCGCGGATGCGGAACAATAAGATTCTCTGCTTCAATATTTTCTTGATTATATAGTAAAATGTCAAGGTCGATGGTCCTCGGACCCCATCTAATTTCCCTTTTTCTTCCTAAATCATTCTCTACTCTTTGTGTAATTTTCAATAATTCTTGCGGTGATAAATTGGTAGAAATTTTTATAACTAAATTTAAAAAGCAACTTTGGTCAGTATAGCCAACTGGCTCTGTTTCATATACAGATGAAATATCGTTAACTTGGATATACGGGTTTTTGTTTAAAAACTGAATCGCTTCAGTTAAATACGTATAACGTTCTCCGATATTTGAACCTAATGCAATGTAAGCTATATTATTCATGGACGTTCTCTCGTAATTTCCACTGCTACAGCACGATAATGCCCAGGTATCGGCGGATCTGGTTTAATTACTTTAATTGTACAACGGAAAATACTCTCATATTGTTTTAATATATCTGCAGCAATATTTTCAGCGATACTCTCTACAAGCTTATACGTTCTATCTTCAACAACTTTTCTACATAACTCGAAAAGCTCTCCATAATTGACAGAATGCTCTAAGTCATCACTTTCTCCTGCCTGTTTCAAATCCAACTCCACCGTTAAGTCCACTTTAAATCTCTGACCCAATTTATTTTCCTCTGGGAATACACCATGATAACCGTAAAACTCCATATCATGAACATAAATTTTATCCAATTACTTTACCCCCTTACCAATCATCGCATCCATCATCTTAGCCATACGTGCCATTTCCTTCACATCATGAACACGAACAAACTCACAACCCTTTTCAATGCCGAGACAAACGGTAGCTCCTGTTCCCTCAAGACGTTCCTCTACCGGTAAATCTAACACATGTCCAATAAAGGACTTTCTTGAAGTACCTAAGAGAACTGGATAACCCAGTACGTTTAACTGTTCTAAATTACGCATCGCTTCTAAATTTTGTTCAGGTGTTTTAGCAAAACCGATGCCTGGGTCTAAAATGATATTCTCATCTCGCACGCCAGCATCTTTAGCAATTTTGATGCTTTCATATAAATCAGCAATCATATCAGCCATTAAATTGCGGTAATTCATGTTATCGCGATTATGCATCAAGATAATAGGTACATCGTAATGAGCTGCAACTTCAGCGATTTTCGGTTCCGCCTTCGCTCCCCAAACGTCATTAATAATATGAGCGCCAGCTTCGATTGCTTGTTTTGCAACTTCAGCTTTATACGTGTCGATAGAAATAGGCAATTCCACTTCTTTTGCAACCGCCTGAATCATCGGAACAACTCGCTTTATTTCTTCTTCCACCGATACTTTAGCAAAACCCGGGCGAGTAGATTCACCGCCGATATCAATAATATGAGCACCTTCATCTCGCATTTCTTTCGCATGGCGCACCGCAGCCTCTACCTCGTTGTAACTCCCACCATCAGAAAACGAATCTGGTGTTACATTTAAAATCCCCATAATTAAAGTTTTTTCATTTAAGTTCAATGTATATTCGCCGCAGCGCAAATCATAATCCCACTTCAAACTACACATCTCCTCTTCGCAATTCATTTCTGCTCCACAATTTCTCTCTCTGCATTTCATAAAGACTCATAAATCTTTTTGTAACCATACCTACTTTACCCGGGAAATCTCGTCCCTCTATATAATAAAGCGGGACAATTTCTTGAATCGAGTTTGTTACGAAGACTTCATCAGCTGAAAGTAATTCATCTTTTGTAAAGAAACCTTCCTTTACTTCGATGCCCAGCTCTTCAGCAACCTTTATAATAAACGCACGAGTGATACCATTTAAAATCCCTGTTTTTAGCGAAGGTGTATACAAAATAACACCTTTCACGAAAAAGAGATTCGAAACAATACCCTCTGCAACATAACCTGTTTCAGTAAGGAAAATACCTTCCTTGTTCACAACATTTCCAATTTCACGTTTTCCTAAAATGTTATTTAAATAATGATGAGACTTTAAGCGAGACGCACCCTCTGGTGTATTTCGCACTTGTTTTAAAACAACCCCTTCTTTTTCCACTACATCTTCGGGGGCTGCTAAAGGTTTTATAAAAACAATAACAGACGGCTCTTCATACATTTCCGTTTGCAATCCAATTTCATCTATACCCGCTGATACATTAAAACGTACATATGCATGCTCTAATTCATTCTTAACGAGTAAATTCTTCAAAATAAGCAGTACTTCATCTTTCGTCATTGTCCATTTAATTTGCAATGTATCCAGCGCATCTATTAAACGGTCATAATGATCATCCAATAAGAAAGGATGACCATTATAAATACGAAATGTCTCAAAAACTCCAAGACCATATAAATAACCATGATCATAAGGAGAAATTCTCGCTTCACTTGCTTCTACATACTCACCATTTACGTAAATTAACACGATGTCACACTTGGGCTGTATTTACGAATGAAATTCTGCAACAACTCTTTCCCATGGGAAGTCATAATTGATTCTGGATGGAACTGTACACCTTCAATCGGTAATGTTGTATGACGGAGCGCCATAATTTCCCCTTCTTCTGTCCAAGATGTTACCTCTAAGCAATCAGGTAACGTCTCTTTCTTAACGATAAGGGAATGATAACGTGTCGCAGTAAACGGATTAGGGATATCCGAAAAAATCGTCTTTCCGTCATGATGCATAAGCGACGTTTTCCCATGCATTAAGCGCTCCGCACGTATAACCTCTCCGCCAAACACTTGTGCAATGGATTGATGTCCAAGACAAACCCCAAAAATCGGAATCTTTCCAGCAAAGTATTGAATAACCTCCATACTAATACCTGCTTCATTAGGACTACACGGACCTGGCGAAATCATTAAAAAGTCTGGTTTCATATTCTCAATATCTGAAATAGTCACTTCATCGTTACGTTTAACAACAAGCTCTTGTCCAAGTTCTCCAAGAAACTGCACTAAATTAAATGTAAAAGAATCATAATTATCAATCATTAATATCATTTCTCTCACCTAACCGTTTCTTCGCTACGTTCTTTTGCACGCCATAAAGCAATCGCCTTTTTTAACGACTCTTTATATTCATTTTCCGGATTCGAATCAATTACAATTCCCGCTCCTGCTTGTACATGCGCTTTTCCATCTTTAGCAAGCAGTGTTCTAATTACAATATTCAATTCTGTATCTCCAGAATAACCGATCCACCCGATTGAACCTGTGTAAATCCCTCGGCGAACAGGTTCTAATTCTTCAATAATTTCCATCGTACGTATTTTCGGGGCACCAGTAATTGTTCCCCCAGGGAATACAGCCTTCACTAAATCAAAAGCATCTTTATCTTCTTCCACCTCACCACGCACATTAGAAACAATATGCATAACATGTGAGTATTTCTCAATTACCATAAATTCATCTACTTCTACAGTGCCATATTTACAAACACGCCCTAAATCATTTCGTTCTAAATCCACAAGCATGACGTGCTCTGCTCTTTCTTTTTCGTTCTCAATTAACTCTTTTGCTAATTCTTCATCCTCTTGCTCATTCGCCCCTCTAGATCTCGTTCCAGCAATCGGTCTTGTACTTACTTCGGTTCCCTCTTTCTTAATTAGCAACTCTGGCGATCCACTAACAATTTGAAAATCCCCGAGCTCCAAGTAACCCATATATGGAGATGGATTAATCTCACGAAGACTTGTATAGATTTCTAGTGGGTGTGTTTGTAACGTTCTTTCTTGCCTTGTCGACAAGTTTACTTGGAACACATCACCAGCCCCAATATATTCTTGAATACATTCAACTGCCTTCATAAAACTTTCTTCTGTAAAAGCAACTGTTTCACTTTTCTCTTCAGGGCATGCAAAAGGTATATTCACTTCTGGCGCTTCTGTCGCCCAAAGAATCTTCCATTCATTTAATCGCTCTTTTGCCTCTTCATGCTTATCTACATAATGTGTAATAATCCATAATACTTTTTCTTTTTGATCATAAACAAACACATCATCAAATAATAAAAAGAATATATCAGGTATATTAATGTCATCCTCCGCATGGGAAGGGAGTTTTTCAATATAACGGATGCAATCATAACTAAAGTAACCAATTGCACCACCTTGAAATGGAGGGTATTCCGGATTATAGTCCGTTTTCCATCGCTCCATATATTCCTGCATTAAATCTAATGGGTTTCCTTGTTTTATTGTTTCCTTACCACTTTCGCTTATATGTAACGTTTCACCCTTCCCTCGGATTACCGCTACTGGGTTCAACCCCACAATGTTATAACGACCGCCACGTCCACTCTCTAACAAAATATGTTGCGGTTTATCCTTAGAAAGAAATTTATACTGCTTAAAGAAATCTAACTGATATGGAATAGAAAGTGCTAAAGATTTTCTTCGTTGCATATCAACACCCCGTCTTCTTTTATCCCACCCTCTTAGATTAACCACCTCAAACTACATTCATTATATATATAAAGTGGTTATACTCGAAGGCTAGTGAAAATAAATTAATTATACTACCTCTTATTTTACATGAAGTTTTCTAGTCATTCACTCTTTTCCTATTTCCAATCCAAAAAGAAAAAGCATCCTTTTCAAGGATGCTTTTTCAATCACATATAATTAAGACTCAAATTGATAAAGCGGTGTACTTAAATAACGTTCACCGTTACTTGGGATAATAACAAGTACCTTTTTCCCTTTACCTAACTTTTTCGCAATTTCTGTTGCTGCATAAATAACTGCTCCAGAAGAGATACCCACTAAAATACCTTCCTCTTTAGCCACTCTTCTTGCATATTCAAATGCTTGCTCTGCTTTTACTTGAATAATTTCATCATATACCTCTACATCCAATGTCTCTGGGATGAATCCCGCACCGATTCCTTGTATTTTATGTGGACCCGGTTTCCCACCAGATAGTACTGGTGAATCCGCAGGTTCTACTGCATAAATTTTAATATCTTTATACGCTTCCTTCAGCACTTCACCAGCACCAGTAATCGTTCCACCTGTACCAATACCTGCAATAAACGCATCTAATTGGTCACCCATTTGTTCAACAATTTCTGGCCCTGTTGTTAAACGATGAATTTCTGGATTCGATTGGTTTTTGAACTGTTGTGGTATAAAGTAGCCATGCTCTTTTGCTAATTCAGTCGCTTGACGAATCGCTCCACCCATTCCTTCAGGCCCTGGAGTCAATACTAATTCCGCACCGTAAGCACGTAATAAATTACGACGCTCAATACTCATTGTTTCTGGCATTACTAAAATTGCCTTATATCCTTTAGCGGCCGCTACCATCGCTAAACCAATTCCTGTGTTACCACTTGTTGGCTCAATGATTGTATCGCCTTCTTTTAATAATCCTTTTTTTTCAGCATCTTCAATCATAGCTAATGCAATACGATCTTTAACACTGCTCCCTGGATTCATAAATTCTAATTTTAAGTATATATCTGCGCTGTTTGATTCTACGATGCGGTTCAACTTAACGATCGGCGTTTTCCCGATTAATTCTGAAACTGATTGTGCCACTCGCATTCCTGTCACTCCTAACACCGAGTATTTTTATTGGTTTTATCTATATTTAGATTTTGTCAGAAAATTCCCTGTTTGTCAATCTATTTAGAGGGTGGATTCCCTCACTTCCCTATTACAAACTCTCAATTAAATTTGTAATATCTTCTTTAGAGAACTTGTATCGCTCATTACAGAAATGACAATGAACTTCTGTCTCTTCTTCTTCTTCGCGAATTTGCTCTAACTCTGTTTTACCTAAACTAATTAACACACTCTCAATACGTTCGCGTGAGCATGTGCAATTAAATTGAACATCCATCGTTTCTAACACTTTCACTTTATCTTCTCCAAGAACTGCATACAGTAACTCTTCTGGAGAAAGCCCTTGTTCAATTAACGTTGATACAGGAGGAATCTTCTGCAAACGATCTTCAATGAATGAAATTGTTTCGTCCTGTGCACCTGGCATAATTTGAAGGATAAATCCACCTGCCGCTAATACGCTGTCATCTCCATTTACAAGAACGCCAACTCCTACAGAAGAAGGTGTTTGCTCAGAAACTGCAAAATAATACGTGAAGTCTTCCCCTAATTCTCCTGAAACAATTGGAGATTGACCAATAAACGGCTCACGCATACCAATATCTTTAATTACTGTTACAAATCCCTCAGTACCTACCGCTTGATATACACGTAATTTCCCTTGTTCCGTTCCTTCAAAATCAACATGTGGATTCGTTACATAACCACGTACATCCCCATTTGCATGAGCATCTACTAAGATAGGACCAATCGGACCATTACCTTCTACCTTAATCGTTAACTTTTGGTCACCTTTTAACATCGCGCCCATCATTGTACCTGCAGTTAAAGAACGACCAAGTGCCGCCGAAGCTGTTCTCCATGTATCATGACGTCTTTGCGCCTCACTTACTGTGTTTGTAGTACGCACACTATATGCACGCACTTCTCCATCAAATGCTAACGCTTTTACTAAATAATCTTTCATACTCATTTATTCACCTTTCTCATGCTGTAAATTTGCATTACGCTCGTATAACATATACAAACCTTTTAATGTTAAAAATGGATCTACAACGTCAATTACATTCGATTCTTCTGAAATTAATTTCGCCAATCCACCTGTTGCAATAACTTTCGGTTCTTGTTTAGCTTCCTCTTTCATACGCTTAACAATACCTTCCACTTGTCCAACATAACCATAAAGAATACCAGATTGCATTGCACTTACCGTATTCTTTCCAACAACACTGCTTGGTTTTGTAATTTCAATACGAGGAAGTTTTGCCGCTCTACTATATAAAGCCTCTGCTGAAATCATAATTCCCGGCGTAATAACTCCACCCATATAATGCTTTTCTTCGTTAATATAACAATATGTAGTAGCCGTACCGAAATCGACAATAATAAGCGGACTTCCATACAAGTGGATTCCTGCTACCGCATTTACAATTCGGTCCGCGCCTACTTCACGTGGATTTTCATATTTAATATTTAGCCCCGTTTTTATTCCAGGACCTACTACAAGCGGTTTAATTTTAAAATACTTTTCACACATGCGCTCTAATGCAAACATAATTGGTGGTACGACTGAAGACACGATAATACCTTTCACATCTTCAAACGAAAGACCTTCATGCTCAAGCAACTGCTTTACAAGCATTCCATATTCATCTTCTGTCTTATGACGATCTGTTTCCATGCGCCAATGTTGACGAAGTTCCCCCTCTTCAAACACGCCTAGCACAGCATTTGTGTTCCCTACATCCAATACAAAAATCATATTCTCACCACTTATCTTATTTAATCTATATTTGTGCAGTATGTATAAAACTTATAAAAACATCATATCACACATACTTATATAATCAGCTTTTCTATCCTCATCATTTTACAAAAAGATTACGCTCTATTTCAATTTTTAATACCAGATTTACTTAAATTTTTTTCTACTTCATTTCGTTCCACAAATAAAAAAAGGAGTGACCATCGTCACTCCTTCATCTCTTACTTATCTTCTGATTCTTCATCGTCCTTCTTCATATTGATGTTTACTTTCACATCATCTGAAGATGTTGGACGCTCTGGCAATCTGCCGTAATCATATAAATGATTGATTTGCTCTGCATCTAACGTTTCTACTTCAAGTAACGTTTTCGCAATAATATCTAGCTTATCACGTTTTTCAGTAAGAATTTGTTTCGCGCGAGCATAACATTCTTTTATAATAGTTTGCATTTCCACATCGATTTCATGTGCAATTGCATCACTGTAGTTTTGTTCTGAATGGAAGTCTCTTCCTAAGAACACTTGACCACCTTGTGAGCTACCGAATTGCATCGGTCCAAGCTTATCACTCATACCGAATTCCGTAACCATACGTCTTGCAATACCAGTCGCACGTTGGAAGTCGTTGTGAGCACCTGTACTTGCTTCACCAAACACAATCTCTTCAGCTACTCGACCACCAAGTAAACCAGTGATTTTATCAAGTAACTCTGGTTTTGTCATGAAGTAACGATCTTCTTTCGGAAGCATTACTGCATATCCACCAGCTTGACCACGAGGGACAATTGTTACTTTATGAACGATATCTGCTTCATCAAGGACAACACCAATTACAGTATGGCCAGCTTCATGGAATGCAACGATATTACGTTCTTTTTCAGAGATAACACGACTTTTCTTAGCTGGACCTGCAATAACACGATCCGTTGCTTCATCAATGTCACTCATATCAATTTTCTTCTTATCTTGACGCGCAGCCACTAAAGCAGCTTCGTTTAATAAGTTTTCAAGATCCGCACCAGAGAACCCTGGTGTACGAGTTGCAATTGCTCTTAAGTTGATATGATCATCAAGCGGTTTATTACGAGCATGTACTTTCAGCACAGCTTCCCGGCCATTTACATCTGGACGATCTACTGTAATTTGGCGGTCAAAACGACCTGGACGTAATAACGCTGGATCAAGAATATCAGGACGGTTTGTTGCAGCGATGATAATAATACCTTCGTTTGCACCGAATCCATCCATTTCAACAAGTAATTGGTTCAACGTTTGCTCACGCTCATCATGGCCACCACCAAGACCTGCGCCACGTTGACGTCCTACCGCATCAATTTCATCAATGAAAATGATACAAGGAGCATTTTTCTTTGCATTTTCGAATAAATCACGTACACGTGATGCACCGACACCGACGAACATCTCTACGAAATCAGAACCACTGATAGAGAAGAATGGAACGCCTGCCTCACCTGCAACGGCACGTGCTAGTAAAGTTTTACCTGTACCTGGAGGTCCTACTAATAGAACACCCTTCGGAATACGGGCACCAACTTCAGCGAACTTACGAGGATCTTTCAAGAATTCAACTACCTCAACAAGCTCTTGTTTCTCTTCATCCGCTCCAGCAACATCTCTGAAACGAACTTTTTTCTTTTCGTCATTATATAACTTCGCCTTACTTTTCCCGAAGTTCATAACACGGCTACCGCCGCCCTGAGCCTGGTTTAATAAGAAGAAGAATAAAATGAAGATAATGACGAACGGAATGATAGAAGTAAAGAACGTTACCCAAGCACTTGTTTCTTCTGCTGGTTGATACTTAACTTCAGCACCTTGCGCTTTGTCATTAATTTTCTTTTGTAATTCCTCAGTATTCGGTGCATAAGTAACAAATTGTTCTCCTTGGCTAGAGTTGTTAAATTGTCCTTTTACCTCAAATACACCATTTTTCGGTTGAAGTTGCACATTACGCACTTCACCTTTTTCTAGTTTAGTAATGAATTTATCGTAGCTAACTGATGTCGTTTTTTGTGTCGAACCATTAAAATAGCTCACGATTCCAATTACTACTAGGAATATCAGTAAATAAAAGATGGTATTACGGAAGATACGATTCATTCCTAACCTCCTCTCACGGCATAAACACTATAGTAAATCGTAACATAGAAAAACTTTCCTATACAATTGTGACGCCTGCATTTAATTAATTTGAGTAAACACTTGGTTTTAATACTCCTACATAAGGAAGATTACGGTACTGCTCTTTATAATCTAATCCATACCCTACAACAAATTCATGTGGAACAGTAAACCCAACATAATCCGCTTTCAAATCTACCTTACGGCCTGTCGGCTTATCTAATAACGTAACAATTTTTACAGACTTCGCTTTACGATATTTGAATAGGTCTACTAAGTAACTTAGCGTAAGACCGCTATCAATAATATCTTCAACGATTAAAATATCGCGACCCTCTACAGAAGTATCAAGGTCTTTTAAAATTTTCACTTCGCCTGTTGAAACAGTAGAGTGACCGTAACTAGATACAGCCATAAAATCCATTTCAAGATATGTATCTGTTCTCTTTAATAAATCTGCCATGAATGGCATTGCGCCCTTTAATACACCAATCGCAAGAGGTATTGTGTTTTTATAATCCTCTGCAATAACCGCACCTAATTCGCGCACCTTTTCTTGTATTTGTTCTTCAGAAATTAATACTTTTTCGATATCTTGATTCATCATTTCATTATCCTCCCGGAAGACTCCTTGCTTTTGTAGTGAATAATCATATATTTATCCTTCTTTGCCGCCTCTTTCGAGATAGCAAATGCAGATCGCTTCAACAAGGGTACCCAAATAATATTCCCACTTGCATCACAAACGACCGGCCATTCTTCTCTTTTTTCTCTTGGTACTTTTGCTTCGATAAAAATAGTTTTTATCTTTTTTGTGCCATTCATACCTTGTATTGACATGCGATCTCCATTTTCTCTAGAACGAATACGAAGTGGATATGATATATCATTATACTTAGCAACAAATACTGTTTCATTCATGTTACTTGGTATGTCTTCGCTCACCTCTGTTACAAGCTTATCCCCGTTCGATAGCGTAATTGTCCCGGGCACTGATAAATCTTGTAAAAAAGGAGAAACAATTTCTTGTTTAAATCCAAAGCTGCACTCCTCGTATGCGCGAACAATTTTTAAATCACCTGGGAAATCAAGTGAACCCGAAGGTTGTGTCCGCTTAAAAAACTCGATCACTTTGTCAATATGTATAGAGGAAAGAGAAGATGGAATCTTATATTCATAAAGATAGTTTAATATTAGTTGAATCCCTCTTCTTTGTAAAGGCATAGACATGGATTCAAAGGCAGGAATTGATAAGCTAATTTGTTTATCACTTTTTTTTGTAATTACTTTATTCATTTTCTCAAAAGCTAATTCCTGCAAATACGCCTCATCCTCTTGCATCTGCATGCTAAATTTTTGGAATTTCTCATGCACTTGTGAATTTTCTTCTTTCAAATGAGGAAGAACATATTTGCGTAATCGATTCCTTGTATATACTTCCTTTTTATTACTTGGATCTATACGGGGAATTATTTTTAGCTTATTACAGTAATCAACAATCTCTTCCTTCGTTACTCCAAGTAACGGCCTAATTAAATATCCATTATGAAAAGGACGCTTCACTGCAATTCCTGCATATCCTTTCGGAGTACTCCCTCGTACAAGGCGCATTAAAATCGTCTCTACTTGATCATCACCATGATGTCCAAGAGCTACATATCTCGCATCATATTTCTTCATTATTCTTTCCAAAAATGCATATCTGCATTCTCTAGCAGCAACCTGTGCATTCATTCCGTGTTGCTGTTGATATTGCGACACATTAATCCTTATCGTTTCGCAAATAACTCCCAGCCCTTTACAAAGGTCCTGCACAAACTGTAGGTCCTCATGAGATTCATCACCTCTAAACATATGGTCTACATGTGCCACTACAATTTCGAACTGTTTTGCTGCTCTTTTTTCTAACAAATAATATAGAAGAGCCAAAGAGTCAGGACCACCAGAAACCCCTACAACAATTGTTGAACGTTCCTTTAATACATCATGCTGCTTTACAAAGTCATCTACCTTTTCAACAAATGTATCTTTCAACTTCGTAATCACCTTTCATTAAACAAGAACAGCAACGTTAGTTACCTTGTTTATAATGGTACAACTTTTACAAACATTGTGCAAAAAAAAGATATACAAAAATTACATTTTTATCTTACATCATCCGTACATATTCACAAAAGTAATAACATTATCTTTTAAAGTAAAAAAACCTAGGCATCCACCTAGGTTTTTAGAAAGAAACAGTGATAAAGAAACATCACACTTAAAATTTATTGTGCCTGCATTCCTACAATTGGAATCGTAGCCCACTTCGGCATATTTTTCTTCACTTTCGCCACAACGATAGTCATATCATCATTTATATAACCATCACAAGAGCGAATCACCTCTTCCATAATGATATCAGCAATTTCTTGCGGATCTTCGGTTTGTAATTCTTTAATTTTTCGTTTCATCCATAGTTCATGATTTTCTACATGTTGCGCTCCCTCGAAAATCCCATCGCTCATCATAATAAGGATATCGCCCGTTTTTAATTGTTCACCTACTACATCAACTTCAACATCCTCAATAATGCCCATCGGCAAATTACTTGACTCAATTTTCAAAATATTGTTCGCGCGTTTAACAAAACTCGGCGTCGATCCAATCTTTAAAAATTTCGCACTCGCATCCCGCAAATCCACCATAGCTAAATCTAACGTCGTAAACATCTCTTCTGTTGTTCTTAAAGAAAGAATAGAATTGATAGATTTAATCGCTATTTCCTCATCAATGCCTGATTGAAGTATTTTTTGTAATAATTTTACCGTTTCTTTACTCTCCATATGAGCTCTTTGCCCATTTCCCATACCATCACTAATTGCAAGCGCATATTTACCAACACTTAAATCCATCATCGCATAAGAGTCACCAGAAACAAACCCACCGCCTTTTGCAGCTGTGGCCAACCCAGTATCAAGAGAATACGTTTTTGCCGAACCAAATGATATTAAGCTGTGGCCGTTCGGATAAGAAGATTTTTCTTCATGTTTAACAACAATATTTTCCTTTAGAATGTCAGAAAGCATCGGCGCAACTAACTTTTCACATTCTCCATGTTCATTAGATGCAACTGGAATCAACATTTCAATATCAATACTTCCTCTATCTAAACAATATATATCAACATGCTCTACTTCTACGCCAAAATCACGAAACGCTTGCATAATCTGTTCTTCCTGCACTTGATGATTTTCTCGTTCTCTTTGGATCTCCTTAGCAAAATCCTCCATAACTTTTGATACACCTAATAGTTGCTCCGCTACTATTCTACGGTTTTCTTTCATTTGTTTTCGTAATTTTTGTCCTTCATAGAAGTGATCTAATTCACCCGCTACTAAATCCGTCACTTTCTTCCCTCTCACACAATGCTTGTCCCATTCACGAACTAACTTCCGATTATGCTGCAACGTCCCCTCTTCCGTTTCACTCATTATTTGTTTCATATAATCGTACGTTTTGTCGAAATTAACTACCCAGCATTGGTCCTTTTTAAAGCATGTTTGACATGTTTTTGCAGTAATTGTACTTAAGAACAAATCCGCTTCTGTCTCTTTATCTTCCTCCTCCACATATCCATATACAGAAAAGCTATTAGATAAAGCAGCAAATACATTGGCAAATTGATTAATTTTATTCGCTGTAACATCACGCATCCTTCTTAAATACTGTTGTTGATCTTGCGAATGTTCCTGTGTGCCTGGCATGAATTTAGCAATACGATCCATAACAAGTTTCGGTGTTAATAAGAAGAACATAATCGCCACACCAGATTCAATTAAAGTTGTCACAATGTTTGTTTGCTTGTCTACATATAGCGTAATCAAGCTCGTCCCAATTAATAAACCTAAACTAACACCTAAACGCTTCCCTTCTTTTAACAAACCACCAAGCAACCCAGAAAAAGCAAGTAGACTAAGTTGAGACAAACTGGAGACATTGGCTAAACTTAATATTAATCCAGTGACGACCCCCACTGTAGATCCTGTAGCAGCCCCCGCAATAAATGCAAACACGAGCACTAAATACCTAGTAAAAATATGTTGAATAGAAGCGTCATATACAAACCAATCTGTTGTCCCTGTTAAAACAGATGCTAGTAATATAATTAAACAAACAATTTCTTCTGTCTCTAGCGCTTGTTGTTTACCTTTTCGTTCTACTAAAAGCGGAACACTTTGTAAAAATATCATAGTTAATACGAAGCTAAGCCCTGCCTCAATCGTACTAACGAGTAAATCGTACATGGTGACAGTTTGTTGCGCGAAATATACGACAACTAAATGTGCGGTTAATGCGGAGATAAATACTTGGAATGGAACAAGTCCAACAGTTTTACGTGTAAACCGACTAAAGAAGATATTATAAATGAAGAAAGTAAAAATAGATGCAAAGGTAAAGAATAAATTATCTATCGAAACTGAAAGTGCGCCCCCCATAAGAGCCAAGAACGCGAGCGGCATTTTATCCCGCTTCATAACATAAACAGCAGCAAAAAACGGCAGTGCAAACGGTAAAATGTTTGTTAATATATATGCTCGTCCCAAAAGAAAACCAATAACAACAATAATAAATCCCCATCTAAAGAAAACCTGTTCAAACTTCATTCGCAACTTACTCGTCCACTTTACTGCTCCAAGCTGACTCTCATTCATTGCCAATGCACTTGTATTCATAGTATTCCTTCCTGCTTTAGGCATATTTTTAACACCACCTGCATAGTTTAATTACTGTCATTATAAAAGATGATTATTGGGATTTTTGTCAAAACAACAGTTTTCACTTTTATAATCGTTCGACTTTTTATTCGAAATAACTCTACATATATACACGGTATGTAATTTATTCTCACTATTTTAATTGAACATTCAGAAAATATAGGGTGATTTTGTAGAAGTGTTGTATGTCTTAATTTATTTAACAAAAAAAGATCATGCAAATTTGCATGATCTTTTTAGGATGACCCGTACGGGATTCGAACCCGTGTTACCGCCGTGAAAGGGCGGTGTCTTAACCACTTGACCAACGGGCCGTTAAATTAAATATAGCGGCGGAGGGGATCGAACCCCCGACCTCACGGGTATGAACCGTACGCTCTAGCCAGCTGAGCTACACCGCCATGTCGTCTTATTTAACGGACAATTAGTATCTTACCTCAGATATATTTTAAAGTCAACACATCTTGAAAACTTTTTTAAAAATATATTTTCACATATAAAAAAGCACCCCGAGCAATCGCCCTGGGTACCTCTCTATATGCTAAGAATTAAACGTTCTTATTATCCGCGACGTGCGCCACGGCCACCACGTTTAGATTCTGTGTTACGCTTTAAAGAAGTTAAACGATCTTCACTGTCCTTTAAGAAACGTGCCATCTTTTGCTCGAATGTTTCTTTTGGAGCTCGTTCGTTACCGCCGCCACGGTTATCTCTGTTGAAAGAACGATTACGTTGTGGACGTCCAGAACGTTGTTGATCGCCACCGCCACCGCGTTGGTATTCACCACGTGGACGATCTCCTTCTGTTTTTTCACGCTCTTTCGCTTTTTTAATAGATAGACCGATCTTACCATCTTTTTCAACGTTAATAACTTTTACTTCTACTTGGTCGCCCACTTTTAAGTGATCGTTAATATCTTTCACATAATTATCAGCAACTTCACTAATATGAACAAGACCCGTTAAGCCTTCTGGCAGCTCCACAAAAGCCCCAAAATTTGTAATACCTGTTACTTTACCCTGTAACTTGCTGCCTACCTCGATTGACATAAAAAAAATGCTCCTCCTTAGTGGTTAAAAAGTCAAATTTTACTTTATTATATATAATCCTAAAATATAGTGTCAATAAGACATACTCTACTTAGAAACAGGAAAAATTATCTCCCCTTTTCCAGAGAAGAAATAATCCCTTCTAGCAATCTTTAATACGTACTCTTCATCATTCAACTTTTGAACTTCGTCTTTTAGACTCTTTTCTTTATTCGTTAATGAATCCAGTTCTTTTTTCATGTCCTTAACTTTTGCTTCTTTTGCTCTAATGGAACTGTTTTGTTGATAAAACGTTACACTAATACTCGCAATAATTGTAAAAGCAAAGACAAGAAAAACCGCTAAACGGCGATAAAGTCGCTTCCTGTTCTCATCCGTTTGTATTATATGCTCTTTAACAGGATTTGGACTCTGTTTTTCGATTGTTCTTTGTCTCAGTTCCCTCATTTCCGAGGTCCCCCTAACTTCTTTTTTATACGCCCCCATAATTGGAAGATGTGTCCCTTCAATTTTGCTATATATTGCAGGAACCCTACATGTTTCATTATAAAAAGTTTAACACGATTAGGGAGAAGTTTCCATATGAGCGAAGCAATAAATCGAACAGGCCAGAAAAAAACTTTCCATATGAAAAGTAATATCCAAATCACCATTTTCCATAACACATGTCCAATTGAAAGCAGTATACGAAATAAGAATAATATAAATGCAATAAATAGCTGCGCTATAATAATAACAGGTTTTATCATGAGTAGCTTTATAATTTGAACAAAAAAGTGTGTTGTTTGCATAAAAATATAGATGAGAAAATTTAACAGTCTCATGTATATTGCTTTCAATAAGCTTTGATATGCCGCAAAACCACATAATAATGCCAAAAATACATATATACGTAGTTCAGCTTCATTTACAAGAAGCAGTACATAAAAAACGAATAATGCTTGGACAATCCAAAATAGTATATCATGAATAAATACAAGCCAACGTTTACGTTCTTGCCGCTTTAAAAATCGTTGGTATGTATCTAAAGACGCTCCAATCCAAGCACCCATTCCGATCATTGAGAGCATCGTATACAACTGAATTGTTAGGCTCATTTAAACAACTTACTAAAGAATCCTTTAGTTTTCTCCCCTTGATTCTCATCAATATACAGCATCTCATGAACTTTCCCTTTAATCGATACAACACCTTTTTCTACATCTAAATTTTTCATTTGCAAATTTTGACCACGAATTGTTAAAAAACCCATTACGGTCTCAAGTAAAAACTCCTCGCTATCAAAACTCTCTACCTGCTTTACACCGGTAATATCAATTACACGCCTGCCACGCATAATAATATCATGCTCTACCGAAACATTTTGTTGATTAGAAGACATAGGTGAGTAACCATTATCCACGTAAATCCCCCCATAGATTTATACTAGCTAATAGTAATGTATGAAGGGATAATTGATTTTAGAACAAGCCTTCTTCAGCCTTTACTTTTTCTTCGCGAACTAAACTATACATATTTGCTGCATCTTCTTTTTTAGTCGTTTCTTTCAATTCGTTTATTTTTACAGTTACTATTTTTTGACCAAAACGTATTGTTAATTCATCAGCTACTTTTACATCTGAACTCGCTTTTGCCACTTGACCATTAATTGATATTCTTCCTTGATCAGCTACTTCTTTCGCTAATGTTCTTCTTTTAATTAAACGTGATACTTTCAAAAACTTATCTAGACGCATATCAAATCCCCCTATTAACGCTCTGTTTGTTTTGCCTCTTCCCATAAAACGTCTAACTGCTCTAATGATAAATCTTGCATCTCTTTATTCATTTCAGCTACCTTTGCTTCCATGTATAAGAAACGACCGACGAATTTCTCATTCGTTGAACGTAACGCCTCTTCGGGATCTATTTTATAATGACGAGCTATATTCACAAACGCAAATAGTAAATCGCCAAATTCACCTAACATTTTCGCCTCATCCATATTTGTAACTTCTTGTTGGAACTCTTGCCATTCTTCTAAGGCTTTCTCTATCATCGGTTGTACATCAACCCAATCGAAACCAACTTTGCCAGCTTTTTTCTGGATTTCATAGGCGCGTAGTAACTGTGGCAAACTTTTTGGAACCCCATTTAAAACAGATTCTTTCACGAATCCTTTTTCTTGTTTTTTAATTTCTTCCCAATTGGCAATTACTTCATCGGCATTATTTACATCCGTATTCCCAAATACATGCGGGTGGCGGCGAACCATTTTCTCAGATAAAGTTCGAATAATATCATCTATAGAGAACCAACCTTCATCCTCCCCGATTTGAGCATGCAACATAACTTGTAATAATATATCACCCAGTTCTTCTACTAAGTGATCATCATCCTCTTCATCAATTGCTTCCAACACTTCATAAGCTTCCTCAATTAAATACTTCTTTAAAGATTGATGTGTTTGCTTTTTATCCCACGGACAACCATTCGGTCCACGAAGGTCTGCAATAATTTCTCTAAGCACATCAAACTGTTGATACAAGGACGCACGTTCTTTAACTGGTGGTACATATACACTCGTTAAATTATTCAACTCTGTTTCATGATCTAACATGTACAACGGCACCTTTTTAACTTGTTCAAATGAAGTCCCTGCAGCTGTTACGATATACACTTCATAATCATCTGATAGCATCTCCATTAATGTTAATTTCACATCAGATGCAACGAATGCGTCATATACTTGGCAAAAGATTAAATGTTGACGTAATTCTAATTGTCCTCTTTCAAATGATGTGGCGTCAATTAATTGGAATCCTTCAATCGGATCAATCTTTAGACTCGCAAACATAGGATCAAGGAAACTTTGTCCACCTTCAATGCGCACTTCAACATTCGCTACTTCACCTTTTTCCAACAGTAGCTGAACCGTTCTTTCCGCTACAAGCGGATGCCCTGGCACGGCATAGATGATTTCTGTGCCTTCAGCTTGTTCTAACAATGTATTGGCGATTGTTTCATATACAATTTCAAATGTATCATGCGCTTCATATACACTGTCAAAGGCTGTATATTGTATACCTTCTTTCTCCAACTCTTCTATAACGGGATGTTCCTTCGTTCTAACAAACATGTGATCTGCTTCTTTTATTTTTCGATATACACCCATCGTTAACTGATCTAACTCACCAGCACCTAATCCTAAAATAGTAATGATTCCACTCACAACCTGCCACCTCTATCCACTCTTCTTCAATGAACCTTCTTTTTTCTCTTTTTTCATAACGGTTCCTATTTCCGCTTTTGTAAATACACGTAATTTTAAAATTAAAAACACATATGTTAATCCACCGATAGCTACACCTAACAATGCCTCAAGTGTTGCAATTCCTCTATGCCTTGTATCAATTACTAATCCAGACATTTGCATCAAACGTATAAATATTATTAATACAAACCCCATACCGATACCACTAATAACTACACCTAACATATTACGCTTATCGATAAGCGATTCGGATACAGCTTGCATAAGTAATGCACTATTTAGCACAGAAATTACAATTAACGCAACTAGTGTTGCAATTGCAGCTCCCTTCACACCAAAATACGGCATTAATGTATAATTTAAAGCTAACTTTAAACAACCCCCAAATATAACGAATATTGCTGGTTTTAATGTTTGTCCTAACCCTTGCAAAATAGAAGCAGTTGTAATCGACAATGAACTAAATAAAATAGATAAAGATAAAATGGATAAAACATCTGACCCATCACTATTTTCAAACAACATAATATTCGTAGGCTGAATAATACAAGTTAATCCAATGGCAGCTGCAAATCCAATAACAAATGTTATTTTCATTGCTAACTTTACCTTTTCTCGAATAAAGGAAAGATCTCCTCTTTCCTTCGCCGCTGTAATAATTGGAATAAGTGACAATGAGAAAGAAGTTGTCACGACAGTACCTAATTGCATAAGCGGGATACTTCTGTCGTAAACACCTTTTAATACCTTTGCACTTTCAGCTTGCTCTCCTGCCCCAATAAGTAAGGAATAGAAGGAAATGGAATCAGCCATTTGTATAAAAATAAGTACTAAGTTACTAACACAAATCGCCAATCCCTGCCAAAACAGAATTTTAATGATCCTCTTTTTTCCCTTAATTCTCTTTACACTCTTGAAAAATATAGAACGAAAGTCATGACGCATATAAAGTACAAGTACGATAATCCCAATTAGTCCGCCTGCGATTGAACCTAACATAGCACCTGCACCCACTGTATATAAATCAAATCCGCGAGCAATTAGGGATAGAGATAAAAATACAATAATAGAAACACGAATTGTTTGTTCTATCACTTGCGAAACAGCTGTTGGCATCATATTATTGAACCCCTGAAAATATCCTCTTGCTACAGATAAAAACGGCATCAATATGAATGAAAATGAAATAACACGTAATAACTTATCTAAGTGTATATCACCCATGGCTGCTGCAATTGTTTCGGCACCAAAAAACAATGTAAAAAAGCCTACGAAACCAATTCCTAATAAAAACCAAAAAGATACACAGATAATTTCTTCTGCTTCTTGTTGTTTCCCTCGCTCTAATCGTTCCGCAACCATTTTTGAAATTATAATGGGGAACCCATAAGTAGCTAAAATTAAACAAAATCCATAAAACGGATAAATTTGTTGGTAAATATAAAAACCAATATCACCCGCTATATTTTGATATGGAATACGGTAAAAAGCGCTTAATACCTTTGTAACAAAACTTGCGATTGTTAATATAATAGCCCCACGCCAAAAGGCTTGATACTTCTTCGATTCCATACAAGAAAACTCCTTTTTCTATTCTCACCCCTCGTATTATATCATAAAGAAAAGGACAAGCTTCCTTGCCTACACGAGTAATAATACGTTCGTGCAACGCTAGAAATGTTCAACGAAAAAAGGTAGCAAAGCGCTACCTTCATTCAATATACATATATCTCCAAATATTTGATTTCTCAAAAAGAAATATCATAATTAGGAAAGATTGCTACTTCTAAAATTCGATATAGCCTTACTGCTCCATTTGTTTCGCTAAAAAGCTTGCAGCTGTATTTACTGACTTATGCTCTACTTCACTTATAATATCCTCTTTAGAGAAGATAACAACAGCTCCAATTGGATCCCCATTCGCAACAATCGGGCCAATTGTATAGGAACTCACTTTTTCTGTTACTCCATCAATAATTGAAATTTCGCTTTCATCTGTCATAATTACAGACTTACGCTCTTCCATTGTCTTCTCAATTAAATCGCCAACACTTTTATTTAAGTATTCTTTTTTAGATACGCCTGCTACTGCGATAATAGAATCACGATCGCATACAAGCACATTATGTCCTAAGCTATCGTATAAAGCTTCCGTATATTCCTTTGCAAAATTACCTAGTTCACTAATTGGAGAATATTTTTTCAAAATCACTTCTCCATCGCGATCAACAAATATTTCTAGTGGGTCTCCTTCTCGAATACGTAAAGTTCTACGAATTTCCTTCGGGATTACTACCCTACCTAAATCATCAATTCGACGTACGATTCCAGTTGCTTTCATTCTAATGCTGCCTCACTTTCTACTGATGATCAAAGTGGTGAATTTACCTGTTCATGTAAAAATCACCAACTGTTAGACATAGTATTTTACACATTAGTTCTTCTATGCACGCCGAATTGTATTTTTTTATCTTATATTAGGCATTTATGACTTCTTTTTTTACATCTGGTAGGCCTTTTAATAAATTTTCAGCAATTGTTAACCACTTCGATGTCTCTAAACCATTTGTTTTCATAACGATTTTCAATTGCGATCCTTCCATTCCTAGACCAATCATACGTCCAAAACTATTTCCAAGCATGAATAATTTTCCGCCATCAATATTTTGACTTGCTTGTTCTGAGAACAGAATTGTCACTTCAAATTTATTTTGCTTAATTAACTCAATTTGTTCTTTCATTGCCAATACTTTAATATTTGCAATTTGCAATAAGTAACCAACTTCTTGCGGGTAATCACCAAATCTATCTATCATCTCTTCCTGCAACTCTTCAATATCCTCAATTGCAGAAACACCTCTAAACTGTTTATACATCATAATCTTTTGTTTACTATCTGAAATATAAGCATCTGGTAAATATGCATCTACTTCTAAATCAATTTCAACATTAACTGTATTTTCAACCCCATCTGTTCCTCTACGCTGTTCAATTGCATCTTTTAACATTTGAGAATATAGATCAAATCCGACAGAATCAATAAATCCATGCTGTTCGGCTCCTAACAAGTTACCTGCACCACGAATGGATAAGTCTCTCATCGCAATTTTGAAACCTGACCCAAGCTCTGTGAACTCTTTAATGGCTTGCAGACGCTTCTCTGCAACTTCTGATAACACTTTATCTCGTTTGTATGCAAAGTATGCATATGCAACACGATTAGAACGTCCAACACGACCACGAAGCTGATACAGCTGCGATAATCCCATACGATCTGCATCAAATACAATTAACGTATTTACATTCGGAATATCTACACCCGTCTCAATAATTGTTGTACTTACAAGAACATCATGCTGCCCTTCTAAAAACGATAGCATAACAGACTCTAATTCACCTTCGTTCATTTTCCCATGTGCATACGTTACACGCGCGTCTGGAACTAACATCGAAATTTCATCTGCTTTTCTTTCGATATCCTCCACACGATTATATAGGAAGTAAATTTGCCCACCTCTTGCAAGCTCTCGTTCTATCGCTTCTCGCATTAACGCTGGATTATACTCTACTACATACGTTTGGACTGGGAAACGATTTTCTGGTGGTGTCTCAATAACAGATAAGTCACGCACACCAAGCATAGACATATGGAGTGTACGCGGAATCGGAGTTGCCGTTAATGTTAACACGTCAACATTTGCTTTTAATTGTTTAATTTTTTCTTTATGCGTTACACCAAACCTTTGTTCTTCATCAATAATAAGAAGACCTAAATCTTTATAAGTAACGTCTTTAGATAAAATACGATGCGTTCCGATTACGATATCTACCGTACCATCTTTTAAGCCTTTAATTGTTTCATTTTGCTGTTTTCTCGTACGGAATCTACTTAATAATCCTATATTGATTGGATAATCTTGAAAACGCTCTCGAATTGTTTCATAGTGTTGTTGTGCAAGGATCGTTGTCGGCACTAAAATTGCAACTTGTTTTTCATCCATAATTGCCTTAAATGCCGCACGGATAGCTACTTCCGTCTTTCCATATCCTACATCACCACAAAGAAGCCTATCCATCGGACGTCCACGTTCCATATCTTTCTTAATCTCGTCAATAGAACGTAATTGATCCTCTGTCTCTTGATATGGGAAAGAAGATTCAAATTCTTGTTGTTCTGCCGTATCTGGTGTATATGCATAACCTTTTGAAGCTTCGCGCTCAGCATATAGTTTAATTAGGTCATCCGCAATGTCTTGTACAGATTTTTCAACTTTCGTTTTGACCTTTTTCCAATCATTTCCGCCCAATTTATAAACTTTAGGATCCTTACCTTCAGATCCTACATATTTCTGCACTTGGTCAATTTGTTCAATTGGAACGTATAACTTATCATTACCTTGATATTTAATATTCAAGTAATCTTTATGAACACCATTAATTTCTAGTGTCTCGATACCTAAGAATTTACCTATACCATGATTTACATGAACTACATAATCTCCAACTTTTAATTCCGAATAACTTTTAATACGTTCAGCATTAGATAACTTCTGCTTACGTTGTGATTTTTTAACTTTTTTATGAAAAAGCTCTTTTTCAGTAATAACAACAAGCTTTTGCATCGGCATTTCAAATCCTGCATGTAAATCACCTACAGCAATTTGCAACCTTCCAGGCAATAATATATCTGTGCCCTCTACGATATCTGCCTCAATATCATAATCACTTAAAATATGTTGTAGTTTTTTTACACGTTCATCATCTGTGCCGAGCACAACAGTCGTAAAATGCCCTTCGTTCCATCTATCAATTTCAGTTTTCAACAACTGCATCTGCCCATGGAAATCTTGCATTGTTTTACATGTCACATTCACAATATTTTGCGGATGTGTATGTGCTATATGACGTAAGAATAACGTTAAATATACAAAACTTCTTTTTTTATGATGAAGAAATTCCTCAAACGAGTGTGAGAAAGATAAATCTTGAATAATTGTTCCCTCACCAAGAAGTGATATATACCATTCCGCCTCTTCCGTTTCAAGATGTGATGCCGTTTCTTGAATACGAGAAATCTCATCCAAAACCACAATACCATCTTCAGGTAAATAATCTATCAGACTAGCAGGTTCTTTATAGAAAATAGATAAATATTTAAACATCTGTTCTATACTTTGCCCGTTTTTTAACATCTCAATTTCATGACTTACCGTTTCAAGCACTGTAGTCTTCAATTTATCATCGGAAAGTTTTTGCATCGTCTTAGTCAAGCCTTCCTCAAGATGCTCAATTCCCGACTTCAATTCTTCCTGTGAAAATAAAAACTCTGTTGCTGGACCAAATCTAACACTTTCTTTTTTATCTTGAGAGCGCTGTTCATCCACATCAAATAATCGAATAGAATCAACTTCTGTATCGAAAAATTCAATACGAAATGGTAACTCTTCAGTTAATGGGTAAATATCTAATATTCCCCCGCGCAAACTGAATTCCCCAGGAGCTTCTACCATCGACTTACGTTCATAACCAATATGATGTAAAGTATGCAAGAATGTATCTAAATCAATCTCTTGCCCTAGATTGATTTCGATTTGCCTTTGCTTCCACAACTCTTTCATTGGTAAAAATCTGCGTAGTCCTGCAACTGGCGCTACAATAATCCCGTTCTCTCCTGCCGCTAAACGATTCAATACTTCAATACGTTGCGCCTTCAATTCTGGGCTTGCAACACCAATTTCTGATGCTATCAATTCATTTACTGGGTATAACCACACATCTTTTTCACCAAGTAACGCCACTAAATCTTCATGCACTTTTTGTGCTTGATATAAATTATGCGTCACAATAAGTTGTGATTTTTTTGTTTTTTTATATAAGGCCGCCATTAATAACGAACGAGAAGAGGTTGCCATACCTGATACAAGTTGTTCTTTTAAACCATCTTCTAGTCCATTAATAACCGATTGGATCTCTTCATTTTTATAAAATTGCTCTAATAAACCTATCATTTTCAAAACCCCTCTCAACATAAAGAGCAAGCCACTATATTTTATGCAAATATTTTGGAAAAAGAAAACAGAAAAATGCTTTGGACATGCCAAAGCGACAACATTTTATTGCAGAAATTTTTCATATTCATAATACTCAGGATAAGATGCGAGCGTTTCTTGACACGATTCACAAATCGTTTTTATATATATATTTCCATTCTCATGAAAATGAATCATCTCTACTACTTCTTGCTCTGTTAGTTGAAATAAAACGTCGCTATACACTTTTTCTGCAGTAACGGAGCCTACATTACTCCCGCAATGTCTGCAATAATAATACCCTTCCATACTAGCCTCCTAAAAATCCAATTACTACTAGTATGGGTAAAAACAAGACAAAATATTCCCAATCATACCCTTAACTATTGAAGGTATTCATGATTTGAAGAAAAGGTTTATTTAACCATTCTTCACATGCATCCGCTGCTTTTTCAATAGAATGACTCACATCAGGAATTTCTTCCGATGTAAAACGTCCTAATACGTAATCTACTACCTTCATGCCATTTTTCGGACGATCAATTCCCATGCGGATACGTTGAAACCCTTGTGTTCCTAAATGTGAAATTGTTGATTTCACACCATTATGTCCACCAGCACTACCTTTCATACGAAGGCGTAATTTACCTACAGGGATGTCTAAATCATCGTACAGAACAACGAAGTCCTCAACATCAATTTTATAGTAATCCATGAGTGGTCGAATACTTTCCCCAGATAAATTCATATATGTAAGTGGCTTTAATAAGATTACTTTTTCTCCATTAACAAATCCTGCACCAAATACTCCTTTAAATTTTTGTTCATTCAAAGAAATATTCCAACGCTTTGCAAGTTCATCAATCGCCATAAATCCAATATTATGCCTTGTTAATTCATATTCTCTACCTGGGTTCCCAAGTCCTACTATCAATTTCATTCTTGTACCACTACTTTCTTTTTTCGATACGAAAAGACGTAACCAATCTTGGTTACGTCTCATTCTATCCAATTAATTGAATAATACACTTACAGATTCTTCTTCGTATACACGAATGATTGCTTCTCCGATTAGTGGAGCAACTGAAAGTTCATGTACTTTGTCGATTTTCTTCTCTTCTGGTAATACGATAGAGTTCGTTACAACTAACTCTTTAATATTTGAGTTTTGGATACGCTCAATTGCTGGACCAGATAATACTGGGTGTGTACAGCAAGCATATACTTCAGAAGCACCGTTCTCAACAAGAGCGTTTGCTGCTAATGTAATTGTACCAGCTGTATCAATGATGTCATCAATTAAAATTGCTGTTTTACCTTCAATATTACCGATAATGTTCATTACCTCGGATACGTTCGGACGAGGACGACGCTTATCAATAATAGCGATTGGTGCTTTTAGGCGATCTGCCATTTTTCTAGCACGAGTTACCCCACCGTGGTCTGGTGACACGATTACGATATCTTTAAGACCTTTTGTTTCAAAGTAATCTGAAAGAATCGGTACACCCATTAAGTGGTCGATTGGGATATCAAAGAACCCTTGAATTTGTGGAGCATGTAAATCTAGAGTGATTACACGAGTTGCACCTGCTGTTTCAAGCAAGTTTGCTACAAGTTTCGATGTAATTGGTTCACGAGAACGCGCTTTACGGTCTTGACGCGCATAACCATAGTAAGGAATAACAATATTAATTGTTTTTGCAGATGCACGTTTTAATGCATCGATCATAATAAGTAATTCCATGATATGTTCGTTTACTGGGAAGCTTGTAGATTGAATAATGAATACATCGCAACCACGGATACTTTCTTCAATGTTAATTTGAACTTCTCCATCACTAAAACGATCAACAGAACATTTTCCTAGTCCTACTCCAATGTGCTTTGCAATTTGCTCAGCAAGTTCCTTATTAGAGTTTAAAGAGAATACTTTCAAATTAGAATTTAGATATTGAGTCGACATCTAGATTAACCCTCCACATTATGATTTTTTCTTATTCAGCAATTGATCAACATAGTCTTCTTTGTTAACTTGACGTGCACGTGCTACAGATAATGCTTTTGATGGAACATTCTCTGTAATTGTAGAGCCTGCTGCCACATAAGCACCATCTTCAACTGTTACAGGAGCGACAAGGTTTGAATTACATCCAATAAATACCCCGTTACCAATCACAGTTTTGAATTTATTCTTACCGTCATAGTTCACCGTAATTGAACCACAACCAAGATTCACGTCTTCTCCAACTTGTGCATCCCCGATATAACTTAAGTGTGAAGCTTTACTTCTATTACCAAAAACAGTTTTTTTGATTTCCACGAAGTTTCCAACGCGTACTTCATCTCCAATAACTGAATCTGGGCGAATATGTGCAAATGGACCAACCGATACTTCTGTACCAAGTTTACTATCATGTACAGTAGATTGTCGAATTGTCGTACGATCTCCAATTTCACTATCGCGAATTACTGTGTGCGGTCCAATTTCACAATCAGAACCAATTACAGTATTCCCCTCAATAATTGTTCCTGGATGAAGAACTGTATCACTACCGATAATTGCATCAGCAGAAATATACGTGTTACTTGGATCAATAATTGTAACACCATTTACCATGTTTTTACGGTTGATACGGTTTTTCATAATAATTTCCGCTTGCGATAGAGCGACTCTGTCGTTAACACCTAACGTTTCATCGAAGTGCTCTGTTTGATAAGCCGATACGATATGACCTTCATTTTTTAAAATCTCAATAACATCTGGCAGGTAATATTCACCTTGTACGTTATCATTTGAAACTTTAGAAAGTGAGGCGAATAAAGCTTTATTATCAAAACAATACGTACCTGTATTGATTTCTTTAATAGCTAATTCTTTCTCATTTGCATCCTTATGCTCAACAATCTTTTCAACATGACCATTCTCATTACGAACGATACGACCATATCCAGCAGGTTCTTCTATGTAAGCTGTTAGCACCGTTGCCATTGCCCCTGCTTCTTTATGTTGCTGAAGCAATGCTTCCATCGTTTCAGCAGTTATTAGCGGCGTATCACCACAAATAACTAAAGTTGTTCCTTCTTCATTTGCAAGTACACTTGCAGCTTGATCGACAGCGTGTGCTGTACCAAGTTGTTCTGCTTGTAATGCAAACTCACTTACGTTTCCTAGCTGTTCTTGTACCATTTCAGCACCATGTCCTACGACTGTTACAAGTTTCTGCAATCCTAATTGCGTTACTTGATCGACAACATGTTGTACCATAGGTTTTCCACATACAGGATGAAGCACTTTGTATAGCTTAGACTTCATACGTGTGCCTTTGCCTGCAGCTAGAATCACTGCAAATCTGTTTGACATATAGACCCTCCATCGCAACCTATTTATCCATTAACGATATTATCCTAAATCATCATATATTTCAAGAAACACATTTTAACTATTAAATTTTACCATAATTCTTATACGATGTTTTACTCTTTAGTATCTTTTTTAAGAAATAAGCTATACTATTTAAAATGATTTTGAAAAAATTAGAAGTTTTCCTCTTCACTTTAATAAATTCAGAATTTTCCGTACGAAATAGATAAAACCAAACAAAAAAAAACAAACTCCTGTAAATGCTTACAGGAGTTTGTTGCAAAATTATAGGGATTTCTTTAAAAAGCCCTTTTCATTCGAATTTTACGAAGCACCCGCTTCTTCAAACTCAACCTCTTCTAACTCGCCTAAACGATGATACTCTGTTAAAACCGCATCTTGAATTTTAGAGCGTGTATTAGAATTAATTGGATGTGCAATGTCACGGAATTCTCCATCTGGAGTACGTTTACTTGGCATTGCTACAAATAATCCATTATTACCATCAATTACACGAATATCATGAACAACAAATTCATGGTCTAGAGTAATAGAGGCAATTGCTCTCATGCGGCCTTCTGTGTTTACGCGGCGTAATCTTACGTCAGTCACTTCCATCTTGTGTTCACCACCCTTTTCTAAATAAGCGATATATTTGTATAAATTCCACAAAATTTCTATTTTCCCTTTAATTTTTTAAAAATTTTTAAGATAAAAATTTTTAATGTAATTGAATATAGAGATTAGTGGAGGTTATCGCTTACAAAAGATTACTTAACTAGGGCAATTACTTCGATTTCAATTGAAACATCTTTCGGTAATTTTGCTACTTGTACACAAGAACGAGCTGGCTTATGAGTAGAGAAATAAGAGCCGTATACTTCATTAACAGCATTAAAATCATCCATATCTTTTAAGAATACTGTTGTTTTTACTACTGTATCAAATGAAGCACCTGCTTCTTCTAATACCGCTTGTAAATTTTGAAATACTTGCTCTGTTTGTACTGTCACGTCTCCTGCTACAAGCTCTCCACTTGCAGTTAACGGAATTTGTCCTGAACTGTAAAACATATTATTTACAATAATCCCTTGTGAATATGGTCCAATTGCTTGTGGTGCATTGCTTGTTTGAACAACTTTCATATTTTTTCACCCTTTTATTATTTATTTTTACTCTTTAAAAATAGTGCACGAAAAGCAGTTTGTCCATCTATTTTATAATTTATAAATAGAATAAAAAAAAGATAAAGCGATCTGCTTTACCTTTTTACTCAGCCTCTACAAGCCCTTCATCAAATGGTGCCAGTGAATAATTTCCCTTTTCCACTTGAATCGCTTTTTCTTTCACATCAACTTCTGATAGACGAATTAATGATACAAAATTATTAATTAGTCGTTCTTCAATATCCGTGGATTCTACTAATACACCAATACCAACAACATTAGCCTTAAACTCTTCTAACATACTCATCATACCTTGAATTGTCCCGCCAGCTTTCATGAAGTCATCAATAATTAAAACATTTGATCCCTCTGGAAGGCTACGCTTTGCTAACGTCATTGTTTGAATTCGCTTAGAAGAACCTGATACATAGTTAATACTAACAGTTGGGCCTTCTGTTACCTTATTATCTTTCCTTGCAATTACTACCGGTACATCTAAGTAATTTGCCACCGCATAAGCAAGTGGAATCCCCTTCGTTGCCACCGTCATAACCGCATCAATTGGTTGCCTAGCAAAAACAGAAGCAAACAAACGACCTGCGCCATTAATATGGCGAGGATTACTTAAAAGATCTGTCATATATAAGTAACCACCAGGCAAAATACGATCTGGATTTTCAAATAAGCTACAAAGCTCACCAATAATTAGATCTGCCTCTTCCTCACTTATATATGGTATATATTTCACTCCTCCTGCTGCTCCTGGTACCGTTTGCAATGTGCCGACCCCTTGTTGTTCAAACGTTTGCTTAATAATAACTAAATCTTCACTAATGGAAGACTTAGCTGATTGATACCTTTCAGCAAAAAAAGTGAGAGAAACTAGCTGACGAGGGTTTTGTAACAAGTAATACGTCATATCGACTAATCTTGTACTTCGTCTAATTTTCATACTCTCACCTCAAATCACGAATATTCTAAACAAATCATAACGTATTATACGTCTTTATTCAAGCGTTTCTCGCTCTCCTAATAAACGTACTGCGTATACTTGTTCACAAAATCCTTTTAATCCGTTATATATACGATGCATTCGCGAATCATGGTGCACAAGACCAAATACGGTTGGGCCACTTCCACTCATTAATACGGCATCCGCACCAAATCGCTTCATCTGTGCCTTAATACGTGCAACTTCAGGATGCATCGCAAACGTTACATCTTCTAAAACATTACCAACAGTATCACAAATCCCTTTGTAGTCCCCAGCATTTATGACGTTAACCATTTTATCTACATTTGGATGTGTAACTCGATTTAACTTTAAATTTCCATACACATCAGCAGTAGATACACCAATATGGGGTTTTGCCAAAATAACCCAACAAGAAGGTGGAGTTTTTATGTGCTCAATTTGCTCTCCTCTTCCAGTGGCAATTGCTGTCCCACCATATACACAAAACGATACATCTGATCCGATTTTTGCGCCAAGCTCTGCTAACTGATCAATTGTAAGCCCTAAATTCCATAATTTATTAAGGCCACGTAATGTCGCTGCTGCATCACTACTTCCACCTGCTAATCCAGCTGCTACTGGAATCGTTTTTTCAATAGTAATAGATACGCCTTTTTTCACATTAAACTTCTCTTTTAATAATTTCGCTGCTTGATAAGCTAAGTTTCTTTGGTCGTCTGGGACATACCGATTATGGGATAAAATTTCAATACGGTCTTCTGCTAATTCCATTAGTTCTAAACGATCCGCTAAATCAATTGTTGTCATAATCATTTTCACTTCATGATATCCGTCTTGTCTTTTTCCCAGTACATCTAACGACAGATTAATCTTTGCTGGTGCTTTCACTAGTAGCTTCAATCTATTCACCCACTCTATGTACTCAATCTTTTATCGTTTATTTTACCATAAATTTATAGTAAGACGATGACACTTCCCTAATTATAACGAAAAGCATTCAGAATGAAACTACTTATGTAAAATGATGGCACCTTTTCGAGTACAAAAAGCCGAGGAATCACTCCTCGGCTACCGTAGCATAGAAAGTATCTTACAACTACTGGTTTTGTTTCATTAATTGCTGTTCTGCAATTTCTATAGCACGTTTCACCATGTTACCAGCATCTTTCGCACGAATTCCGCCCCAGCCTTCTTTCTGAACAACATCATAAAAGCCTAGCTCTTTTGCAAGCTCTTCTTTAAATTGATTTGACATGACACCTCTTCGTCTACTCAATGCAGAGTCCCTCCTTATTTTGCTACGGTATAATTAGTATGCAAAATAATATAGCTTTTCATTTGTGGGAATATATGTAACGATACATGAATTATAAAATCACTTCATTATGAGGTTCACCATAAAACGTTAACTCTACTGTCTCTGTTAAAACATCCGCATAGCTATATGATACACGTTGCAACGCATCTTCTTGCTGATCCAATTGTACAACAAAAACAGAACGGTACGTTTCTGCAAGTACACCTGATTGTTCTACTGTTTTTCTTCTCCCACTATTTGCCTTTAACATCAGTCTCTGTCCAAGATGGTGATCTAATTCGCTTTTAATTTCATCTAAACGTTTTGACATATACTTCGTTACACCTCGCTGTAATTTAGATTGAACACTTAAAACACGATATATCTATCCCAATTATTAACCGCAACTCACAGACAATATCATTATAAAAGCATCATGCGTTCAAATAGATAGAAGAAATACTATATTGTAAAAGTATCATTATGTAGTCTGCGCGTTCTTGTCTCTTTTTATCCAAGCTGATTTAAATCCTTCCCATACAAAAAAGCAAGATACATATGTACCTTGCTTATTCTTCATAATGTTGAAAGGGTAATCCAGTTCGTAAAATCCCCCTCGTCTCAATCCCGCCAAGTCCCTTTTCGCCGGTAATCGTATTACGTACAACATCCCATACATTTACTCTTTCCATAAATGACGTAAAACTAATTTTACCAACCACATATACAGGATCTAGTGCGTGAATATTAATTCTAGATGGTGAACTAGCAAAGTTAGCACCCGCTCGAATTAATGCTTCAAAGTGTGATTGGCATGCCCCAGCAAAAATAACGAGTTGATCCAATGATGGATATTTTTTTCTCACTTCTCGAACAGCCTGTACAAAATGCCTTGAATGCCTATATGCTGCTAAATCTCCCTTTACCCCTTTTGATTTTGTATATGCATCGTGCCCCGTAATAACTAAAATGTCTGGACGAAAATGATCTATTAAATCTACTACCTTTTCATGCATCTCTGTTTCTTTACAATGAATACCTTGTACAGGAACACCAATTTTATTATATAAGTCTAAGCACTTGCGCAAATATAACGGGTCCCCATCTATATGCAATACACGTCCTGGCATTTGAAAATAATTCACCTCACTTGTATATCCACCCGTTGAAGTGTGTTCATGCCTTTGTTTCATTAATACATAATCTTGTTGAAACAAACGATACGTACGCTCCATCGTTTCTTTCTCACGCTTCGCTCTTTTTTTATGCTCTCGTTGATCTATACTAATTAAATCTTCAAGTGGCGCATCTGCCACCAGTCTAATTTCCTCTCCAAATAATATAGCTATCTCGCCTTTTATTTCTATAATACGAAAAAGGATATCCCTATTATGAGAATATCGTTCCACTAATTCTCCAACATGTAAAGCCATTCTCCTACCTCCAAACTCGTTAGGCCATCTTACCTGTTTTTAAAGTATGAATGTAGGAGAGGAAAGGTGACAAAAGGGACAGTTCAAGTTGAACTGTCCCTTTTCTATTCTTATGACAATTTATGAAGAACTAATGCATTACTTAATGTTGCAAACTCCTCGATAGATAGCGTTTCGCCTCTTCGTTTTGGATCAATTCCCACTTCTGTTAAAATTCGATCCAACAGCTCTTTATCTTTCGGGAAACCATTTAAATTATTTGATAAATTATTCATTAAAGTTTTACGACGCTGTGCAAAACTTGCTCGTACTACTTCAAAGAAGAATGTCTCATCTGTTACTTCTACAACTGGTTTCGGGCGCTTTAGGAGACGAATAATCGCAGAATCAACATTTGGTTGTGGCACAAACACTGTACGTGGTACAGTCATAACTGTTTCCACCTCTGTATAATACTGAATAGCAATGGATAAAGAACCATACTCTTTCGTTCCAGGTTTAGCAGCTAAACGATCTCCAACTTCTTTTTGCATCATAACAACAAATCCACGAACCGGTAATTTCTCTTCCAACAATTTAAATAAAATTGGCGTTGTAATATAGTACGGTAAGTTCGCTACTACCATTACATCTTGCCCTTCCTCAAATTGCTCACTAAACACCTCATGTACATCTGCCTTTAGTACGTCTTTATTTATAACTGTAACGTTGCTATATGGAGCTAACGTCTCATCTAAAATCGGTAATAACCTCTGATCAATTTCAAAAGCTACTACTTTTTTAGCACGCTTCGCTAATTGTTCTGTTAACGCACCGATACCTGGTCCAATTTCAATTGCACCACTTTCTGAACCAATTTCAGCGTGATCGACAATACGATTTAATACATTCGTATCAATTAAAAAATTTTGTCCTAAACTTTTTTTGAATGAAAATCCATACTTTTCAACAATGTCTTTCGTACGATTTGGCGTTGCGATATCCTTCATTTTCTTTCCTCCTGTATGACTTGCTTATAAGCTTCTGCAAAAGATTCTTTTGAAACTTGAAACATTTGTAAACGTTTATGTAACTGTTTTGCGTTTGTATAACCAATCTTTAATAGCTTACCCATTCTTTCTCTGCGACTCTTTGCCATTTCTCCGCCCACTAAGCCTGCATCGACTAAATCGCTCCAACTAATTTCACTTGTGTAAGCTTCCATTTCTTCATGTATATTCTCTAAAGCACGGCGAATTGATTCATTAGAAGCATGTTCAATCCCGACACCCTTTTTCCTTTTGGCAAGTGCTTCTTCCTTCGGTAAAAAAGCATGTTTACATCCAGGCACCTTATCAGAAATAATTTTTCGAATACGCTCTCCAGGATAATCCGGATCTGTGAAAATAATAACGCCCCGTTTTTGCAGCGCTAATTTAACTTGCTCAATAACATGATCACCGATTGCTGAACCGTTCGTTTCAATTGTATCCGCATCAACAGCACGCTTAATCGCAACTGTATCATCTTTACCTTCTACAACGATAATCTCTTTAATTTTCATGCTTGCCTCCACACTCGTTTCGTCTCTACTTAGTAAAACAAAAAAATGACGACTTTTCCATTATTATTTTCCCCATTCTTACATTTTAAAAAATAGAATGTCCAAAACTTTGTTCTCTCTCCTTATTGTAACACTTCCTCATTCGCCCTTATTTTTTCACAAAAATAAAAAAGAATGGGTTCTCCCACTCCTTTTTATTCAACACCAAATAAAGCTTTTGCATTTTTTGTTGTTATTTCTGCTACTTCCTCATAAGAAATTCCTTTTAAATTCGCAATTTCTTCTGCTACGAGTTTTACATAACTCGGTTCATTTCGTTTTCCTCGAAATGGATGTGGTGTTAAATATGGACAATCTGTCTCTATTAACAATTTCTCTAATGGAATCTCCACAGCAACTTCTTTCGGCTTCTTAGCATTTTTAAATGTAACTGGTCCGCCTAATGAAATTAAAAAGTTCATATCAACACATCGCTCTGCTACTTCTACGCTGCCGCTAAAGCAATGCATAATGCCTCCCACTTCAGCTGCATTCTCTTCTTCTAGAATATCAACAATATCTTGAGTTGCATCGCGGTTATGTATAATAATCGGCAATTTCACTTTTTTAGCTAATGCAATTTGTTTACGGAATACTTCCTTCTGTATTTCTTTTGGAGACTTATCCCAATGATAATCTAATCCCATCTCTCCAAGTGCAACGACTTTAGGATGAGAAGCAAGTTCTTCTAACCAAGCTAGATGTTCTTCTGTCATGTCAATTGCATCAACTGGATGCCATCCAACCGCAGCGTAAATAAAATCATAAGTTTCAGCTAATTCAATCGCCTTTTTTATCGTTACTTCATCAAAACCAACAACAACTGTATAGGTAACTCCCGCTTCTTTCATTCGTGCAATAACCTCTTGCAAATCTTCTTCAAATTGCTCTGCATTCAAATGTGAATGTGTATCAAACAACATAATACATAACTCCTTTTATATTGAAATCAAGTTTATTCTAAAAAATAAGCTCTTTAATAACTTAACGATAACAATACTATAATTTTAATGCAAAAATAGAGAGTGTAAAAAGAAAAAAGACGCTTCACACATGTTACACGTGAAACATCTCTTTTCTTGTCTTAATTACTTGATTTTTGTACCGTTTGGTAGATTTTGGTCGATTGACGCTAATGACAATACGCCATTCTCTTCACCCGCTAAAATCATACCTTGTGATAATTCACCGCGTAATTTTACAGGTTTTAAGTTTGTTACACAAATAACCTTTTTACCTTTTAGGTCTTCCGGCGAATAGAATTTTGCAATTCCTGAAACAACTTGACGCTTTTCTGTACCTAAATCCAGCTGAATTTTTAACAACTTATCTGCTTTTTTCACAGGTTCAGCTGATAGTACTTCAGCTACGCGTAATTCTACTTTAAAGAAATCATCAATTGTAATTTCTTCTGCTTTCGGTTCTTCTTCTTTTTTCTCTTCTACTTTAGGAGCAGAGCTTTTCATTTGTTCTTTAATGTACCCTACTTCTACTTCCATTTCTAAACGCGGGAAAATCGGGTTTCCTTTTTCTACTTTTGTTCCAGCTGGAATACAGCCAATTGTAGATAGGCTTTCCCAAGATTTATGTGCCTCTTCAGTAAGTCCAAGCTGAGCAAACATCTTACTTGGTGCTACTGTTAGGAACGGCATAAGCATAATACCTGTTTGACGAAGCACCTCTGCTAAGTGAGCCATTACAGAAGCTAATTTTTCACGATCATTCTCATCTTTCGCTAATACCCACGGTTGTGTTTCATCAATATATTTATTTGCACGGCTAACCAATTGCCAAATTGAGCTTAGCGCTACAGAGAATTCCATATTCTCCATTGCCTCTTCTACTTTTTTCAATGTATCTTTTGCAAACGTTACTAACGTTTCATCGAATTCCGTTACATTTTCTTTAAATGCAGGGATTTCTCCGTTAAAGTACTTATCAATCATAGCTACTGTACGATTTAATAAGTTACCTAAGTCATTTGCTAAATCGAAATTAATGCGCTCCACAAATCCTTCTGGTGTGAATACGCCATCAGATCCGAATGGAACTTCACGAAGTAAGTAATAACGTAATGCATCTAATCCGTAACGATCGATTAAAGTAACTGGATCTACTACGTTTCCTTTTGACTTACTCATCTTTCCATCCTTCATTAAAATCCAACCATGAGCAAAGATTTTTTTCGGAAGAGGTAAATCTAATGCCATTAAAATGATTGGCCAATAAATTGTATGGAAACGAACGATTTCTTTTCCAACTAAATGTACATCAGCTGGCCAGAATTTCTTATACATCTCTTCATTTTCTGTTCCATAACCTAATGCTGTAATGTAGTTAGATAATGCGTCAACCCATACGTAAATAACGTGTTTCGGGTTACCTGGAACACGAACTCCCCAGTCAAATGAAGTACGAGAAACAGCTAAATCTTCTAGGCCTGGTTTAATGAAGTTATTAATCATCTCATTCTTACGAGACTCTGGCTGAATGAAATGTGGATTATCTTCATAGAATTTTAATAGTCTGTCGACATATTTACCCATTCTAAAGAAATACGATTCTTCACGAACAAGTTCTACATCATGACCACTATCTGGGCTTTTTCCTCCAACTACTTTTTCACCTTCCATAATTGGATCTACTAATTGATGCTCTGTATAGAATGTCTCATCTTGTACAGAATACCAACCTTCATATTCATCAAGATAAATATCACCTTGATCTACTAGTTGCTTGAAGATTTTTTCAACAACATCTTTATGACGATCTTCAGTTGTACGAATAAAATCATCATAAGATATATCCATTTTCTCCCAAAGTTCTTTAATTCCTGCAACAATGTTATCCACATATGCTTGTGGTGTAACATTTAATTCTTCTGCTTTCTTTTGGATCTTCTGTCCATGCTCATCAGTTCCTGTTAAATAATGAACATTGTATCCTTGCATACGCTTATATCGTGCCATCGCATCTCCTGCTACTGTTGTATAAGCATGTCCAATGTGTAATTTTCCACTTGGATAATAAATTGGGGTAGTAATATAAAAGGACTTATTTTCCTCTGTCATTGTTTTGGACCTCCCGGATAACCTCATATGTATTTATAAATAGTATATCAAAAACTTATATATAAAGTGAAACTTTAATCTGTGTGGGGGTGTTCACCCCTGCGGATTATTAGCCCGCACCAATCAGGCTTTTACGAGCAATCCGACTCCAACTTAACTTCTTTGCTCCACCCAAATTTTAAATTTAGAATCTTACTGCTTGGCAAATAGCGGGATAAAAATGAGTTAATACTTAATATCTTTATCATCTATTGCTCATATTTCAAGAAAATATACAGTCCTTACTTACAATCTATAATTTTTTCTGAAAATAAAGTTAAATAATAGTAGAAATTACTCTCATTCTATTATATATAAGAAGTAAGAAATCTATAAATCTTTTTAAAAAATATAGAATTAAAGAATTGACGGAAATGTAAATGATTGGTATCATATGTCCATAGGGTATTTTGTCGAAAAATGACGAATCTAGAAAATAGACTCGAAACTTATAAACTATTTCTTTAGGAGGAAAAGAATTATGAAATCTACTGGTATCGTTCGTAAAGTTGATGAATTAGGTCGTGTAGTAATTCCAATCGAATTACGCCGTACTTTAGGTATTGCAGAAAAGGATGCTCTTGAAATCTACGTTGATGACGAGAAAATCATCTTAAAAAAATATAAGCCAAACATGACTTGCCAAGTAACTGGTGAAGTATCTGATGGTAACCTATCTCTAGCTGAAGGTAAAATTATCTTAAGCAAAGAAGGCGCTGAGCGAATCTTAAACGAACTTCAAGATTATATCGAAACAGCAAAATAAGCTTCTCAATTATGAGAAGCTTATTTTTTATCGACATGATAGATTTGATATACATCGCGTTTCGACAAATCTCGATCTTTAGCGACTGTTTTTATTGCCTCTTTTGAATTCATACCTTTTTCGTTTATATAATGTTCAATATGATCATATACCGAAATAGATTCCCACCATTTTTCTTCTGGGGTAGGTTCTTCCGTTGAACCAGCTACTAAAATACAAAACTCGCCACGAACTTCATTTTGTTTCGTCCACTCAATTGCTTCCTCAACTGTTCCACGAATAAATTCCTCAAATTTTTTCGTTAACTCTCGACATAATACAATTTCTCTATTTCCCAACACTTCTTGCATCGAGATTAAAGTATCATCTAAACGATGGGGCGCTTCATAAAACATCATTGTAGTTTGTACATAACGAAGCTTCTCTAACTCCATTTTTCTTTCTTTTTTATTTCTTTGTAAAAATCCATAGAAATAAAATTGTTTTGTTTCAAGACCTGATGCAATTAATGCTGTAAGGGCTGCATTTGCCCCAGGAAGCGGGATTACATGATACTGTTCTGCTACAGCCTCTACAACAATATCGTAACCTGGATCGGAAATACAAGGCATACCAGCATCACTAACAAGTGCTACAGTCTTTCCTTCGTCTAACTTCCCTAATATTTTCTTACCACTTACTTCCTTATTATGCTCATGGTAACTCATAACGGGGGTTTCAATTTCGAAATAATTACAAAGTTTTTTCGTTTGTCTCGTATCTTCAGCAGCAATTAAATCAGCTTCTTTTAAAATTCGGATTGCACGAAATGTCATATCTTCTAAATTTCCAATAGGAGTTGGTACTAAATATAAAACTCCCTTTTCATTTTGTTGAAAGCTTTTTTGTTGCCACATAGCGTTCTCCTTTTTGCATATATTCTTCTTTTTGTTTTCTATTTAACTGCTTAAAATAATACTCTGCTTGCATAGCTGTACGCTTATCTTCATGAAATTCTATGTATTTTAAAACAACAGGAAGTCTAGCACGCGTATACCTAGCCCCTTTTCCACTATTATGGGTCTGAATCCGCTTCTCTATATGATTTGTATATCCTGCATAATAACTTCCGTCAGAGCACTCTACTACATAAAAACAATGCTTATTCTTCTCCATATAAAATTGAACGAATCTCCTTTGTATATTCATTATTTTCTTCATATACAAAAAGGGGTGGCAATATTTTCAAATCTGCGTTTCCATCCTTAATCCCTTCAATTAACAATGTATTCGCTTCTTTCCCTGCCTTAGGATAAACAAATCGTACACGCTTTGGTTCAATTTTGTATTTACGCATTAATGTAACAATATCTAGCAAACGACCTGGACGATGTACAAATGCTACTTTCCCGCCTTGCTTTACTAATTGACTACTTGCAGATACAACATCCTCTAATGTACACATAATTTCATGACGAGCTATCGCTAAATGTTCATTCATATTTTTCTCAGAAGTTGCAGGTGTTTGAAAATAAGGGGGATTACATGTAACTACATCATATTGATGACGTCCAAGTTTCTCCGGCATATCTTTCAAATCCCCATGTATTAAGTGAATTCTTTCTTCTAACTTATTGTATTGAACGCTTCTGATTCCCATATCATATAAACGTTCTTGAATTTCTACACCTGTAATGTTTCCCTTAGTTCTTGTACTTAATAAAAGGGGGACAACTGCGTTACCTGTACACAGATCAAGTACATTACCTTTTTGAATCGGCACCCAAGCAAAGTCTGCAAGTAAAACAGCATCTAACGAGAAATTGAATACTGATGGGCTTTGTACAATCTTCATATCTTGCGCTAATAAGTAATCTAAACGTTCATCTTCATATAAATTCATATGTTACTCCTTTTCTTACACTTAACCTACCCTATTTCTTCTTCTACTAATAAAAAAACATATTTCATTCTACTCTCATGTATAAAAAATTACCTTTCCAATTATCATTGGAAAGGTAATTTCACTTTTTATTTAAAAATGACAGGCAGAATAAACAATCTCCCTCTTTACGTACACTTCCATAATGCAGATTACAAATATGAAAACCTTCTTGATATAGCCTTGCTAAATTATCGTAGCCTTCGCCAATATCAGTTGTCTTCGGCTTCACTTCTTTACGTTTTTGAGTTTTTTGTTTTTCCTTAATCTGCACTTCTTCAAAGCGGTGTCGCAAATTTTCATTTTCCATTTTTATATGTTGGTTCTCTTCCAACAACTCTGCAAGATGTTGTTTTAATTCTCCCAACTGTTTGTATAAATGTCCAATTTGCTCTTCCATACTAGAAACCGATGCAAAAATATCTTTTTTCTCCACAAGCACCCACCTCATTAATCTGTGGTTTGACTCGAAACGACCCCTTTATTCACTAACTCATCTAACGTATATTCTACTATCCGTTCCTTGTCTACTAGTTCCACTTGAATTAATCTTTCTAAAATATTTAATCCGATAACACGGCCAGTACCATGCGGGGTTTGTATACGTTGATCTAAATCAGGAAGTTGTTCCTTTGCTGCCTCATATTCATCATTCTCATATTTTAAGCAACACATTAAGCGACCACATAAACCAGAGATTTTTGCAGGATTTAATGATAAATTTTGATCCTTTGCCATCTTAATGGATACAGGTTCAAAATCTCCTAAAAAAGTAGAACAACAAAGCATACGACCACACGGACCAATACCACCAAGCATCTTCGCTTCATCACGAACACCAATTTGTCTTAGTTCAATTCTTGTCCTAAAAATTGCCGCTAAGTCCTTCACTAGTTCGCGGAAATCAATCCGACCATCCGCAGTAAAGTAGAAAATAATCTTATTGCGATCGAACGTATACTCTACATCTACAAGTTTCATATCAAGATTATGCTCTACTACCTTTTGCTGACAAACTTGATATGCTTCTTTCGCAGCATGTTTGTTCTCTTCAACAATGGTACGATCATTTTCATTTGCAATACGAATAACCTTTTTTAGCGGTAATACAACGTCGTTTTCATCAACTTGCTTTTTGGTAATAACTACTTTTCCGTACTCAATACCTCTTACTGTTTCTACAATTACAAACTCATTTTCAGAGATATCGAACTGATTCGGATCGAAGTAATACACCTTTCCGGCCTTCTTAAAGCGAACACCTACTACATCATACAAAACGGTCATCCCTCCTGCAACCGCAACACTAACTGTTCGAACACAAGCTGCGCATTTACATTAGCGTTGATTCTATTTTTTGCCTCTAATATATTAAAGAGAGCTGATACAATGCGCTTCTGAGCATAGGAGAAAGATTCAAACATCTCTTTCTGCTCATGAAAAACAAGACGATCTTCTTCTCCAAGTTGAACATATAATAAATCCTTATAAATAAGGAGCAACATATCTAAACCTTGCTGTAATTGTTCTTTCTCTCTAAAGTGTTTCCCCCATTTTTCTTGTACAAAAAAAATAGAGGCTTTATCCTTTTCGAGCGCTTCACATAATTTTATCACTAAAGCTCGTGCTTGTGCAAACCATTCATCACTACATAAAGCTAAAGCTTCATCAAAACTATTCGTGAGTTGCGCAGCAAGTGTCGATAAAGATGCCGTAATACCTTCATCCTGTAATCTTCTAATTAAAGATTCCGTAGGTAACGGTCTAAATGTAACAACTTGACAGCGAGATAAAATCGTATTTAAAATTTGATGACTTTGTTCAGTAAGTAAAATAGCTGTTGTATCACTACTTGGTTCTTCTAAAAATTTTAAAAGTGTATTCGCTGCATTTGCTGTCATACGATCTGCGTGCTCAATAATATATACTTTTTTATTTGCTTCTAATCCTGTTTTTGAAAACTCTTCTTGTAAATCATGAATTTGCTGCTTCTTAATAGATAATCCGTCTGGTTTTACAATATGTAAGTTAGGGTGGTTACCTGAATCAATTCGCTTACAATTTGTACATACGTGACAAGGCTCTACCCCATTCCGCCCAGAACAGAGGAAACTCTTTGCCATTTGAATTGCCGTTGCAAACTTTCCAGTCCCTTTCCCTCCCTCTAACAAGTAAGCGTGGGATATACGCTCTTTTGCAATGCTATTCATCAACATTTTTACACCGATGGGTTGTATAGCAGAAAGCTGCTCCCACGTCTTCGTCATAATGCATACCTCACTTATTTCATTCTTTCCTTCTATTATAACAATTTATCTTCTATAATCTGAACAACTTCTTCTATAAGTTTTTCCATTGGTTGATCAGCATTTACCAATACAATACGATCTGAGAAACGTTCTACAACTTGTAAATATCCTTCACGGACACGTTTATGGAAAGAGATATCTTCCATATCTAATCGATTCACTTCACGTCCTGCATCTTTTTCAATGCGAGCTAAACCAATCTCTGGTTCAATGTCTAGGTAAATCGTTAAACTAGGCATACAGTCCTCTGTTGCGAAACGATTTATTTCAAATACTTTATCCATACCTAATCCTCTTGCATATCCTTGATACGCTAAAGAGCTATCTATAAAACGATCACATAATACAAGGTAGTCCTCGTTAAGTGCCGGCATAACCTTTTCCACCAAATGTTGTCTACGTGCAGCAGCATACAGAAGCGCCTCTGTACGGGCCTCCATCATCGTATATTCTTGTTTATGTAAAATTGTTCTAATATCCTCTGAAATTGCAATGCCACCTGGTTCTCTCGTCGCCATTACCTTTTGTTCTTTTTGTTCAAAGTACGGCAATAAACTTTTAATTAACGTTGTTTTACCCGAACCTTCTGGACCTTCAATTGTTACAAATAATCCCTTCATTCTAAAACCTACTTTCTATATCATACACTTTCATATATTTCGTGTTACCTTGAAAACGAGCGCCTGATTGCTCTAAATACATAATTTGCTCTTTATGTTCTGAAGTAATTCTTTCTCCATACATAATCAATGGAATTCCAGGTGGGTACGGAATTACCATTTCTGCCGCTATCATCCCAACTGCTTCTTCTACAGATACTACTTTTGTTTCATATCCTTCCAGTTGTTTATATGTATACGGTAAAGGAGAAAATTCTCCTTTATAAGTATAACGAATAGATTCCTTCTTGTCTTTCACCTCATAATATTGCAATGCCTCTCGGATCATCTCTATAGCCTTCATATACTCCTTATTTACTTGCAAGGGCAAAATAAATAGGACATTATATGGATCCGCCATTTCTGTATATATACCGACCTTTTCAAATACAGACTGTAATTCGTATCCTGATAACTGACAACGTGTCTGTACAGTAACCTTTAACTCGTCTTGTAATGGATATTGTAAAATAGCTATTTGTGGAATAGAACACAATTCGTCTTTAAATCCCCGTAAAAACTCGACAATTTCATCATGTCCCTTTTCTTTTATACGTGCTATTGTAAAGCGTGCAATATCAAGAGAAGTCATAATTGGATACGATGGACTACTAGATTGTAGCATACTTAAATAGGTAGAAACTTTTTCTTCTTTCACTAAGCGACTATTTATATGTAAATAGGACCCCATTGTCATCGCGGGTAATGTTTTATGTGCAGAATGAACTACAATATCTGCACCATATGCTAATGCTGACTTTGGAAATGCTCCCCCTAAACAAAAATGGGCTCCATGTGCTTCATCTACTAAAACAGGGATTTTATGTGCATGTGCATAAGCGATGCTTGCCTCTAGATCCATCCCCATACCATAATAATTAGGATGCGTTAAAATGAGTGCTTTAGCATTTGGATATTTTTCAATTGCTTCCTTAATAATTTCCTCATGAATTCCCACTGGTACATTATAAGCTTCATCAATCCATGGATCTAAAAAAATTGGATTTGCGCCCGCTAATTTTAAACCATTAATAATTGATTTATGACAATTTCTTTGTACAAGAACAATATCATGTTCTCCACAACAAGACAAAATCATTGCTAGGTTCCCTACCGTTGAACCATTAATTAAAAAATAACTTTTGTTCACTCCATATACATCAGCTAATAACTGTTGTGCCTCATCTATACATTCAAACGGACTATGTAAATCATCTAACCCTGACAACTCAGTTACATCGATAGATAGTATATCTTTAAACTCCCCTACAGCTTCCTGAGGGAAGTTTAAACCATTTTTATGACCTGGAACATGAAAGGATAACGGCTCTCTTTCTTTAAACCCTGTTAATGCCTCATATAAAGGTATGCGATTTTGATTCATCTATATCTCTTCCTTATTAGTTCATTCTTCCTCTATTATACAGAACAAAAAAAATAATAGGCATATGCCTATTTAAAAATATGATACTTCTAATTTCCGAAGCTGTTTTAAATAATATATATACTTCGGATCATTTGTCTCCGTATTCACCATATCCTTTTCACATTCATAACATATTAAATTATTATAAACATATATCCCTTCTTTTCTTTCTGTCTCACAAACAATACAAACTTCATTTTGTGCTTTCATAACCTTCCCTCCCTATTTAAATGGACATATTTTATACTTCTATTCCTTAACAATTTACAGAAAAATATACATCCATCTCTTATATAATATGATTAACCCTTGGGCAACGTGTTTGTATTACCATTACTTCTTTTTTCGTACTGTTTGAAAACAGAAAAAAACACAAGTCAAAAG
>NZ_QKQR01000021.1:0-157524 GCF_008042305.1 Bacillus sp. AY18-3
CTAACACATAAAACATGGGATGGTAGCGGCAGAGACAAAACAGCTCATTACTCTACAGTTATCCCTCTTCCACCAAATTCAAAAAATATAAAAATCGTAGCTAGAGAATGTACTGGTCTTGCATGGGAATGGTGGAGAACAATTATTAATGAACAAAATGTTCCATTAACAAATGAAATAAAAGTTTCAATTGGAGGAACAACATTATACCCAACGGCTAGTATTAGTCATTAGGTATAAAAAAGCGCCCTGTAATCAGGGCGCTTTTTTACTTAGTCACAAATTTTACTCTTTCCAAAACTGTTCTAGCAAAATAACGATCATAGTACCTACGAGTAATCCGTTACTTAAAACATATTGTAAGGAAGAAGGGACTCCGCTAAATGCACTTTCTGGAAGAAACATTATTCCCAAACTGATTAATAATGAAATTCCTAATATAGTTAATCGGCGTTGCTTTAATTCTTCACGTAAAATGGATTGAAATGAAATGCCTATTACTTGGACAAATGTAGCTAAAAGTGCAGAATTAGCAATAGGACCTGGTAGCAAGGATATAAAGTTTACAATTGAGGGGATAAAAGAAATACCTGCTAATATAAGACTTGCTATAAGAAACGACTTCACCTTTTTTTGACCTGTTAGTTGAATAAATCCTGCTGATGCAGGTAATGGTACAATTCCAATTGTAGAGAACAATGATGAGATAATATGTGATATACCTCCGACCCATACACCACGGTTCAGTGTTTGTTTTTCATTTTCTTTAGATAACGGAGCCACTTGTTTTACAGCCGAAATAGCAGCAATTGTATTTGCAACTAAAAGAAAGGTGAATAAAGTCGCAGTTAGAGTCATTCCAATATCGAATCTAGGTGTGCCCCAAGCAAATATCTCTGGTAACTTAACTAGCGTTGTATGTGAAGGCATATGAGATGATTTTCCTAATACTCCATACAAAAGCCAACCACATGAAATTCCAAGTAACACAGCGTAACTTTTCATCCATCCTTTCCCTTTAATTGATAAGAAAGTAATAAGGGCAAAAACAAAGAGCGCAATAGTAGCAATTGTATAGTCGGGATGAGTTGCAGATCCTTGTAATCCCATCATTCCTTTTAGTAACACACCACTAAGCTGAAGTGCTAAGATTAAAAGAAAGGTTCCTGTAACTAAAGGGGTAAATAAACGTAAGGTTCGCTGAACAAGCCCTGTTATACCAAGAACGAAGAGTAATATACCCGCAATAATTAACCCGCCTTCTAAAAGTTGTAATACATCTTTTGGACTTTGTCCCTGATGCATAGCTACTTGTCCCAATATGACAAATATACTTATCCATGAACCTGCTGGCCCATCCGCTATGGGATAGCGATGCCCAAACCACGCTTGTAGAAACGAACTTACTCCCACGACTAAAAAAGTCCGCTGCATTAATGTTGAGATATCTTCTATTGGTAAATGGAATATGCCACCAATAATGATAGGTAATGCAATTGCATTTGCTAATAGAAACACAAACCATTGTAGAGTACTAAAGCTCGTATCGAAGTGCTTTTTATTCATATTATTCTCCTTTGCCGAAAAAGAATCTCATAGTAAAAATCCATCCTTTCTACACAGTTAGATTAAAAAGGATAGATTTTGTAAATTAATAAAATTATTTTAATTACATATATAGTTTTTTAGTTAATTACCATGTACGGAATGGTAAGAATTTCCCGTTAAGTGTAATCACGATACGGGGGTCGCCACCTTTTGGATCTTTTTGTGTATCCACACCCAGGTTGAAGTTAATTGCACTCATTACACCTTCGCCGGCCTTTTCTAAGATTAATTCTCTAATAGTTGGTGCATATTGTAACATCATTTCATATAAGCGATATGCAATCGGGTCAGTAGGTGGCATTTCCATTACTTGGCCACGAAGTGGAACTACTGTTAATGCTTGAACTACTTCTTCATCTAATTCTAATAGTTTACCGATTTTTTCTGCTTCTGGACGTGTCATTGTAGCTTGTCCTAATAACGCTGTTACAACCCAAGTCTCAGAGTGTTCACTTACTTTTGCAATTTCTTCCCAAGTTAACCCTTTTTTAATTTTTGCCTCTAGAATTTTTTGCGTAGCTTCTTGTCTATTCATATCTAATACTTGTTTTTTCATATCTAATAACTTCCCTTCATTTAAGTAATAATTAATTTTTCATACTATTTAATGCTTTATATCCATCAACTATTAAATCTAATTTACCTGTGTGAGGATCAATAACTAAACCATGTACAGGAACATCTTTTGGAATAAGTGGATGATTTCTTACTAAATCAACATTAGCTTGAGTTGAACCGTTGACATCATCGAATCCAAATAACCATTTTTCAAGGTCAACACCAGCATATTCAATCGCTGATAAAATTTCTGGTGAAGCTACTCCACGATCTAATATTTTTTGAAGTGTTCCTTTTGGATTAGTTTGGCTCGCACCACATCTTTGGTGTCCGATAAGGAAGATTTCATCTGCATTTAGATCATATACTGATGCGACAACACTTTGCATAACACTATCGAAAGCAGAAGCAATTTTACCACCTGCATTTCTGATAACTTTTGCATCACCATCGTGTATATCTAAAGCTTTTGGAAGTAGCTCAATTAAACGAGCGTCCATGCAAGAAACAACAACCATACGTTTTTTAGGCATTTTTGTCGCTTCACGAGGAGCGTATTCTTTATTTTCTACAAATTGTTCATTGAACGATAAAATCTCTTGTAATAACATATTTGTAACCTCCTTTAAATCTAGATGTATTTTTTTGTTGCGTCCTCTGTGTTATAAGTAAATGTAACTGATAAACAATGTGATGTAAGAGGATAAACTAAGTATAGTGAATTGTATCGACAAGCAGAATAAGTTGGCGAAACACTTTCTGGCTTTCTACTTTCACGATGAAAGGATTGGTTTATATCATTGATCAAACAGATTTTGAGATACTGAAATTATTAGGAGAAAACTCAAGAATACAATGGAAAGAACTTGGTCAAAAAATACATATGACGGGGCAGGCTGTAGGAAATCGAATTCGAAGATTAGAGGATTTAGGGATTATTGAACAATATACAATCGCAATAAACCGAATCAAATTAGGACAAGTAGTGACTGCATTTGTTACTTTATTCGTAACAACAGCTAATCATCAAGAGTTTATGAATTTCTTTCAAAAAGAAGAAGGGATTTCTGAAGTAGACCGTATAAGCGGTGAGGGGTGTTATTTATTAAAAACACATTTTGCTTCCAATGAAGACTTAGATGAATTTCTAGGACGACTATTAAAGTACGGGAATTATCGTGTTAACTTATCAATAGGAAAGTTGAAATAAGGTTTCTTTTCCTTGGAGGGGATGGCAACATTATTTGCTAAACCTTATTTGTATAGAGATAATAAAATTTTCATCTTAAATAGTCGGAGCCTTACTACAATTTATGTGTAGTAAGGCTTTTTTAAGGGAGTCATAAATAATTTCGCCTTAAAAAAATCCTGTAGCTCAGTACAGGATTTGTAATAAAATGTTTTTAAAAACTAAATTGTGGTTTCATATCACCTGTATAAGGTTCATGTTCAACGAATATAGTGATGTCTTTACCCGCTTGGTCTTTACCAGTTCTTTTATACGTAAATTTCTTATTATTTAGTTCAGTAAGTTCAAGAGCCGCGCCATATTTATTATTTCCAGTTGAAACATGGGCTCTTATTTTATTTTCGTGTAAAACATCGAAGTAACCATAGTCACCGCGGCTTTGACCTGTTTCGCTATTGAAGAACTCGTATTTATTAGACTTGTCATCGAATTTTGCTAGACTTATAAAATTCGAATTAAACTGTGTTACGTCATTACCCGCTTCATCTAATACTTTTGTTCCGTGCCAAAGGGTTCCACCTAAAATTTTATCTCCATCAACGTTTTTAACGATATCGCCTGTAGTCGTGTTCAGTTGCTTGTCCGGATCAGTGAAAGAAAGCTCTTTTTCTTTATATGGAACATGTTCAACGAAAACTTCTACATCGTTACCGTTAGCGTCTTTCCCCATTCGTTTATAAGTAAATACATTTTTATTTAGTTTTGTCATATCAACAACAGCTTGATATTTCATTGATTCTGAAATTAATATTCTCTTTTTCCCATCATTTGTGATAAAGAAAGTTCCTTTATCGCCACGACTTGCACCTGTTTTAGCATCAAAGAATTCATATCTTCCTGACTTTGCATCATATTTCGCAAGGCCAATGAAGTTTGCATTTTCTTTTGTTAAATCATTTTTATCTTTGTCATACACTCTTGTACCTTGCCAATTTGTATCGCTAAGAATGTTAGCCATTTTTTGGCCTTTCGTTAACTTATTTTCCTTTTTTGTTTCTTTGGCAGCTTGTTCTTGTTTCGGCTTATTATGATTTTCTTCAGCTTTAGTACCAGCACATCCTGTTAGTGCTAGTGTGAATCCGAGTAATATAGATGATAGTGCTTTCGTTTTTTTGTTCATGTTTTATCGTCTCCTTATTTTATGATTTTAAATAGTTCGTGTTTCTGAATGTAATTACTACGTTTATTATGTTAATGGCCGAGTATAAACTGCCTCTAAATAAAACATTAAAAAAAGATAAACTAATTCCTAAAATTTGTTCATACTTATAAAAAGTTCTTTTACATAAGGTGAATGTAAATCTCTCATTTTGAAACTGCCGGAATCAAATGGGTGGATTAATATTATGCTTACAGTGCGATTTTAGATGTGATGCTATACTGTGTATAGGATTTTATGGGTGCATGTTGTGTCGATTTTTGTCGGTAAGTCGATATTCTATGTCGAATCGTTGATATATTGAAAAAATCGTTGATATATTGTGAGTTATGATAGATATATTTGAAAAATCGTTGATATATTTTGAGGAGGGCTAAAGATGATTGTGAAAGAACGACAAATGCCAATGTATTTACGGCAATTAGAAGCGTTATCTAGAAGATTACCTGCTCACCATCCGAAACGGGATATGGTTGCAGAAAGTTTAGCGAAGCATAAAGCAGGTTACAAAGGTGAACAAGCTATCAATTATCCACTAAGTTTTTTGCCAGAAGAAACATATAGTATTTTGCACGATATAAGGTTGTTTGATCAAAATCACCATTTTCAAATTGATACGATTATCATTTCAGCATATTTTCTGCTTTTCCTCGAAATAAAAAATATAGCAGGTACGTTACTATTTGATTCAAAGTTTAATCAGCTTATTAGAATATCAGAGGGGAATTCAGAAGGCTTTCCAGATCCAATTTTACAAGTGAAAAGACAAGAGGAACAGTTTAGAAAATGGTTAAGTTTAAATGGGTTTTCTCGTTTTCCGATTGAATCACTCGTTGTTATTAGTAATCCACGAACTATTATTAAAGCTTCAGACGATAATCTCCCCAATAAAATTATCCACAGTGCAAATTTACCTCATAAAATAAAATGGTTTGAGAGTAAATATAAGAAAAAAACTATAAAAAATGTAGACGATCTTATTTGTCAAATAGTAAGGCATCATACTCCATTACAGCAAAATATCCTTGAACAATTTAAAATCAAAAAAGGAGAATTGTTAAACGGCGTACGATGTGAGGTATGCTCTATAATGCCGATGTTGAAATTAAAAAAAGGGTGGTACTGTTCAAATTGTAAAGCTATCTCTAAAGTAGCACATGAGGATGCCATACATGATTATGTACTTCTTATTAGTGGAACTTGTACAAATATGCAGTTAAAGGAATTTCTCCATGTTCAATCAAGTGCAACAGTTCATAGACTCCTCCAAACAATGAATATCCCCCACACAGGTGACAACAAGGGACGAATATATGATTTAACTACGTTTCAATCATAATTTTGCTATAATAAATAAGTATTTACGTGAAGGAGAGTGTGAAATGAAGTTTAATATCGATCATTACATAGCTAGCGTTTTACAGTGGATATTGAATATAGCGTTAATTATATTGTCCATTGTTTTATCGATCTTTTTAATTAACGAGACGATTACATTTATTCAATACATATTTTCAACAAAGGAATATACATCGTATAAATTGGTTGAGAGCATCATCGTTTATTTCTTATACTTCGAGTTCATCGCATTGATTATTAAGTATTTTAAGTCGAATTATCATTTCCCGTTACGTTATTTTATTTATATCGGAATTACGGCGTTAATTCGTTTAATTATCGTATCTCATGAGGAACCGATGGAGACGTTGTTATATGCGGGATCCATTCTTGTTTTAGTCATTGCTTTATACATATCAAATATGAGAGATTTGAGAAAAGAGTAGTAGTGCAGACGTAAGTTTGCACTACTTTTTATTTGCAATTTTCCTCCCTATTATTTTGAGGCTGTAATCAAATGAATAGTGTCAGGACATTCTAATTTATAAGTGACTTTGTTGTCTTCGATATCTTTCTGTATCTTTTGACATGTATTATTCGAATATCGTATCTCTTGATTTTCATTATGTATCTCACTTGTTTTTGTGTAGTCGACATCATAATAGACGGAGGTAGATTCCTTTTCTTTTTTTACAGTTAAATCAATAATAATAGGTTCGTTCTTGTTATTAAATTTAGTAATTCTAACTGAATCGTCTTTATTTGAATTATAGTTTTTTACGAAAGTATCTAATTTCTCTATGTTATAAACTTTATCGTTTTTTTCAATAATATCACCACGTTTTTGGGAATCCTCAAAAGTATATGTTTCGTTTTTATTGTTTTTTCTCTCATTATTAGTACAACCAATAAGAGTAAATAAGGCTAGCGAGATTACAGATAACGCATACTTTCTATATTGTATTCTCATAGATTCATCTCCCTTTCTTAATTTTTAGAAAAACATTCACAATAATATTTTAGCCTACACGGGTCTAAGGGAGGTTAAGGATAATTTGTTTTTTTATTAACTTACTGTAAATATTTGCATTTTTTCATTTTTTTGCTAATAAGTTGTAAATTTTTACATGAAATTTTTATATTAGTTTATGATGTTTTTGTAACAAAAAAATCTAAAAAGGAGTGATGTGATTCATGTTTAACAAATTTTTGGGGAATTCAAGGGCAAAAAAGATTTGTGGAATTGGGGCATTAGCAACTTTTATAGGTTTTTCGTCGTTAGGGTCAGTTAGTGCAGACATAAGTTTGCACTGCTTTTTTATGTCTTGACCTTCAAGTTGCTTGAAAGTTTACAATGTAAATAGGGCGTTTGAAATTGAAAAAAATTGAGAAATTAAGTGAAGAGGTTTCTTTTACTTGGAGGTTATAGCAATGAGTCAGGAATTAAGGTTACGTCCTTTAGAACGGGAAGATTTAAAGTTTGTACACGAACTTAATAATAATGCCCATATTATGTCGTATTGGTTTGAAGAGCCGTATGAGGCATTTGTAGAGCTGCAGGATTTATACGATAAACATATACATGATCAAAGTGAACGCCGATTTATCGTTGAGAAAGATAATGAGATGGTTGGATTGGTCGAGTTAGTGGAAATCGATTATATTCACCGTAGAACAGAATTCCAAATTATTATTGATCCAAATTATCAAGGATATGGTTATGCAGCAGAGGCGACGCGTTTAGCGATGGATTACGCTTTTTCTGTATTAAATATGCATAAAATATATTTAGTTGTCGATAAAGAGAATGAAAAAGCTGTACACGTTTATAAAAAGGTTGGATTTATGGTAGAAGGAGAACTTCTCGACGAGTTTTTCGTTGATGGCAACTACCATAATGCGATAAGAATGTGCATGTTCCAGAAGGAATATTTTAGAACGAAATAATGGAGTGAAAAGGATATAGACAATCATTGTCTATATCCTTTTTTATTATGTTTAATAATAACTATTTATCGTAAAACAATAAATAGTTATTGACTTAAAATGTTAGTGGGCTTATTATGATGGTATTGAGAATAGTAAAAAGGAATGCAGATAAATTAATTGTGAAATCAAAGGAGAATATATTATGAAAAAATATTTATTAGCAATTGTATTGATATCATTAGGAGCTACTTGTTTATTCATACATGGTGCAACTAGTAAAATGGATGGAACTGGTTTCCTTATAGAACCTTACTTTTTCCTAGTACCAATAAGTTATTTACTGTTCTTTAGTGGTATTGGTATTTCGTTATTTGGATTTATTACTTCAAGGTTGAAAAAACAGTAATAGATCAAAGCGATTAAATTTTCACCCTTAGAGAAAATATGTGAAATTTTAGAGTATAAAAAGGAGGAATTATGATGATGAAAAAATATTTATTAGCTTCTAGTCCAATATTTTTAGGAGTGTTATGCATCATTATGTTTAATGTAATTGGTTCGGAAGTAAAACGAGATGGAACTTTAGTGGAGCCATTTTACTTAATTCCGTTAGCATATTTATTTACTTTTACTGGAATTGTTGCAATTTTGTGTGTGGCTCTTTTCTCGGTGCTTCGAAAAAAGACAGCGTAATAAAACACTTGTCATGAAATAGAAACATACGATAGGGAAGAAAAATAAAAAGTGAGCTGAATCATGGTGAATCATTATTGTTATCCTGAAAGGCAAGTTGGATCGGCTATTACTTTGGCAGGAGCACAGGGGACAATTCATGCTGTGAATCAAGCGATTCAAATGCAGCAGCAAGCATATTTTGCACAAATGATGCAAGGGCAGTATATGTCGTACTCACAGCCTCCGATGCAAATTGTACATTACGATGTGCATCCAGCGGGTTTATTTTCCATTCCATATGGCGGGACATACTTCTTATGAAAGAAAGCGACTGATAAGAGTCGCTTTCTTTTTTTATATTCCGCCTAGTTGCATTCCAAGGAATGCAAAAAGGATACCAATAATATAAGTAGCACTTAAATATAGAAATAGTATGCCAAAGTTTTTACGATTGAAGAGCTGAATGGAATCTAGTTTAAATGTTGAAAATGTCGTAAAGGCACCCATAAATCCAGTCCCTAATAATAATTGCCAACTTGTAGAGACCCCGTTGCCAATTATATATCCGAGTAAAAATGCACCTGTTATATTAATGAGAAATGTAGCAATTGGAAAGGAAGTTTTCTTTCTTTTTTTAAACCAATTGCTAATTGCAAATCGTGTAATAGCACCGAAAAAACCGCCTATTGCTACTAATAAAGCTTCCATCATAAGTGATCACCTTCCGTAAGATGTTTCTTAATTAAGAAATCACCTAGTGTATAGCCAAGAGCAGACATAATGAGGCCACCGAGTATGCTGCATGATACATATAAGAAAGCCGTACCCCATTCAGAAAGATGGATTAGTTGCACAGTTTCTACACTAAATGTTGAAAACGTCGTAAAGGAACCGATGAATCCAGTCCCAATGCCTGTGATAATTTCTGAAGACAAGATGTTTCTCCGAGCGATATACGTAGTCAGCCACGCTAATAAGAAGCAGCCGAGTAAGTTGATGAGCAATGTAGCTAGCGGAAATGAATGATTCCATGAAGTATGAATAGTAAGACCTAAATAATAGCGAGAAAGGGCTCCTAATATACCGGCTATGCCAACGATAATATAAATCAATTTCTTCACCTCTTTAAATAGCTTGCTCAAAAAAATAGACTCCTACCAGTAGTTATACTGGTAGGAGTCATTAGCTAAGCAGCAGTTATGGCGAACTCCATCGCCTATGATTATTACATATAGTGTACTAAAAATTGCGTAGAATTTCCAGTGAAGAAGTGGAGCTGTTTTGTATGTATGCGATGGTTTAAGATAGAGAATTTATACTTATAAACTAAATATAGTGATATAAGGTTTTTGATATGATAAAATGTTTCGTATGTCTGTCATTCACTTCAGTTAACTGAAAATAAAGAAAAGTAAAATTGGTAGTTTTAGAAAAGGAGTCGTTCGTTTGAAAAAATTATTAAAAATAGTACTTATATGTATTTTAGTAGGGGTGGGAGTTGTAGGTGGTTTTTTAGCGTATATGACACTTACAAAAGAACAGCCAGCTAATGTTATAAGTTTGAAGGTGGAAAATAATAAGGAACGCGTGTTAGCGCTTGGAAATGAATTTAAAGTTACAACATTTAATATTGGATATGCTGGATTAGATAAGGATCAAGACTTCTTTATGGATGGTGGAAAAGGTTCTGGTTCAAGTAGTAAAGAGCAAACGGAAACGAATTTAAAGAAAATGCTTTCGTTTTTACAAAATGAGAATAGTGATTTTACGTTATTACAAGAAGTTGATATAAAATCAATGCGATCTTTTGATGTAAATGGGCATGAATTTTTGAAAAAAGGATTACCTGATTATGCTTCGTCGTTCGGAAAGAACTATGATACAAAATGGGTCCCTGTACCAATCACAAGTCCAATGGGATATGCGGAGGCTGGATTAAGTACGTTTTCTAAATATACAGTTCAAACAGCGCAGAGGTTCCAGCTTCCTGGAATGGAGCCTTGGCCAAAGCGTTTGTTTGATTTAGATCGAGCGATTGTTGAGCATAAAATACCTGTTAATAATGGGAAGTTTGTGAGACTCGTAAATTTACATTTGTCTGCGTATGATGAAGGCGGGAAAATTAGAAAACAGCAAGTAGAGTTTTTAAAAGAATATATGAACAAGCATTATGAAAATGGTGATTACGTAATAATGGGCGGAGATTGGAATCAATTACTTTCGAACGCTCAGTTAAGTGATCCGAAGTTTGTGAAAGAGCGTCCTGAGTGGTTAGTAGAGTTACCAAAGGACTTTACTGATGGTGGCTTTAAGTGGGCTGTAGATCCATCTGTTATGACGGTGAGAGATGATGTGAAGAAGTATGTGGAAGGTGAAAACTTTGTCACGATTATTGATGGTTTTATCGTTTCACCGAATGTGGAAATTGTAAATGTACAAGGGAAAGATTTAAAGTTTGAAAATAGCGATCATAACCCAGTAAGTGCGGTATTTAAGCTGAAGTAATCGATATGTATAAGTAGAAGGTGGGGCTTCATATATGGAGTGGTTAAAGAGAACTTGTTTTTCTAACCTGGAGAAAGAATCACAGAAAAATCATTTATTGCTGTTCATTACGATTTGTAGTTTCTTTCTTGGAATAATCGCGATTGGGTATTACGGATATATTTTTACAGAGAGAGCAATAGCGTTTTGGGTTTGTGGTATTTCAGTTGTTGTATTTGGAACGCTGTTTACTTTTATAGAAAGCATGGAAGCGATGTATAAATATATCATGACATTTATGTTGCTTATTATGTCTTTCATTATGGTACAAGCTTTTAATGAAAGTCCGGCTGTATTTCAAATGGTCTACTTTACATTAGCAGTTTCACTTATTTATTTAAGTGAACGTCTCGTTATCATTCTAGGCGGAGTGGCGGTTATTATCACATTTATTCTTTGTAGTTATTGGCCGGAGCAATTTTTTGCTTATACAGCGGCATCTGAAGCTGCAAACTTCGCAAGCTTGTTAGCAATCGTAACGATTGCAATGTGGGGCGTAACGAAGATTGGTTCTAATTTGTTAGCTCGTTTAAGTGATGAGAAGCAAGAAGTAATGAGGAAAGCTCAGGAGCTAGAAGAAACGCAAAGACTGATTGAGGAAACGGTTGGGAAACTAGATAGTAATTTCAATCACTTAAGACAAAATATGAATACATCGATGGAGTCGATGAGTGAAATTAATTTTGCTTTTGAAGAGGTGGCAGTTGGTACTCAATCACAATCAGAGATGATGTCACGTTCAGTAGAAGTATTGAACGATATGGAAGGTAATATTGAACAAATCATTTCGCAAGTAAGAAATGCATCGACTCGTGTTGATGAAAGTTTAGAGATTTCAAAGGGTAGTGTACATACTTTACGAAATTTTGAAGCGAATATGAGAAGTTTAAATGATGTTGTTTCACAATCAGGAATTATATTTAGAGATTTAATGATGCAGTCGAAGCAAATCAACGAAATTGTAGATGTAATAACGAATATCTCAAGTCAGACGAGTTTGCTAGCTTTAAATGCAAATATTGAAGCGGCAAGAGCAGGCGAGCATGGAAAAGGATTTGCTATTGTAGCGAATGAAGTATTAAAGCTTGCCGAAGAATCGAATCGCTCTGCGGGGAGAATTCAAGGTATTTTGAAGGAGTTTAGTAATCAGGCAAGTAAAGTGGAAGTACAGGTAGAAAAATCAGAAAAAGTACAAGAAGAATGTAATGAAATGCTAGCAAGTGTTTTAACAAATGTAACGGATTTAGGGAAGTTTATTGATGCAATTAATGATGTAATGAGAGAGATTGTTGGTCATCAAGAAAACTTGCAGGTTAAAACGACAAATATCGTAAAGGATGTTACACATGCTTCTAATGTAATTCAGCAAACTTCTGCGGCTACGGAAGAAGTGTTAGCAAGTGTGGAAGAAGAAAAACATCGAAATGATATATCGGTGAAGACGTTGCATACTGTTAGCGAGCAAGTGAAGTTGCTAGAAAATATTTTAGAAAAGTAATATCTCTTAAAAAGGGCACACTATGTGTGCTCTTTTTTCATTTAAATGAATACTTGGTAGTAATTTAATTGCTTTTCTGCGCGTTTTCTGCCAAGCTTAAGGAGATAAACTGAGACTTTAATTAGTGGGGCTATACGCTACTGATTATTAGTTGAAACCCGCAAATAGCGGAATAAAATACTTCAAAGAAAGAATTATATAGGTGACGCATATGATCGAAGTTAAGACTTCTGAACTTAGTGATGGAGAATTTAATAGAGGGGTATTTGCAACTCGTGATATTAAAAAGGGTGAGTTGATTCACTCAGCACCAGTTATCTCTTATCCGAATGAACAGCATGAACACATTGAGAAAACGTTACTTGCTGACTACGCATTTGAGTATGGGGTAAATCATACAGCATTCCTTTTAGGATACGGCATGTTATTTAATCATGCATATAATCCGAATGCAACGTATGATATTGTCTTTGAGAATCACACATTTAACTTCTTTGCTTACAAAGATATAAAAGCGGGAGAAGAGATTCTAATCAATTATAATGGTGAAGTTGATGACGATGAGCTATTATGGTTTGATAAGGAAAAAGAAGAGAACGAAAAGTAAATTATAATAAGTAATAAAAAAGATGCTTTTACCTATGTAAAAGCATCTTTTTTATTGATGAAAACAAAGTAAAGATTACAAAAAAATACCACTTTATTTTCGTATGGTATAGTAAGATACTGAAGGATAGTGTTTTGAAAAAGTAATATATTTTACAAATTGTTGTCTTTCTGATGACATGTCAAGTTTAGTAGCCCATTTGGGTTGCTTTATTATGCAATATATATTTTAATATGAGTGGCACCTCTTATAAATTAAGAGGTTTATAGGTGTCTCGAATTGATTTTGGGTACACTGTATCCACCACTTTAGGTTCGTTCATGTATGTGGGGATATTATGGGCCCGTATAACGGGATAAAAAGAATATAGAAATAGAGGAATCGTAAAATGAATATGCAAGAGGTTTATAAATATTTAAGTACGGTATTGCCTGAAGGTCATGTGAAACAAGATGAAATGTTAAAGAATCATACGCATATTAAAGTTGGTGGAAAAGCAGATGTGTTCGTTGCGCCGACAAATTATGATGAAATTCAAGAAGTTATCAAATATGCTAACGAATATAATATTCCAGTTACGTTTTTAGGAAATGGATCGAATGTCATTATTAAAGATGGTGGAATTCGTGGGATTACCGTAAGTTTAATTCACATTACAGATGTGACTGTAACAGGAACGACGATTGTGGCACAGTGTGGTGCAGCAATTATTGATGTATCACGTATTGCATTAGATCATAATTTAACGGGTCTTGAGTTTGCTTGTGGTATTCCAGGTTCAGTTGGCGGAGCTTTATATATGAATGCTGGCGCATACGGCGGTGAAGTATCGTTTGTATTAACAGAAGCTGTCGTAATGACAGGTGATGGAGAGTTACGTACTTTAACGAAAGAAGCATTTGAATTTGGATATCGTAAGAGTGTATTTGCAAACAACCATTACATTATTCTTGAAGCGAGATTTGAGCTTCAAGAAGGTGTGCGTGAAGAAATTAAAGAAAAAATGGATGATTTAACGTTTAAACGTGAATCAAAACAACCTCTAGAATATCCTTCATGTGGTAGTGTATTTAAGCGTCCACCAAATAACTTTGCTGGTAAATTGATTCAAGAATCAGGACTACAAGGTAAGCGAATTGGTGGAGTGGAAGTTTCTTTAAAACACGCTGGATTTATGGTGAATGTTGATAACGGAACAGCACAAGATTACATCGATTTAATTCACTTTGTACAAAAGACAGTTGAAGAGAAATTTGGCGTGAAGTTAGAGAGAGAAGTAAGGATTATTGGAGAAGATCTATAATAATCTTTGAATTAAAAGCGTATAAAAGTATGAATTATTTTAAAATAATATTTGGGTATTGTTGACAATTTGTTTTCAATTCAATATAATGGCTAATAATTTAACAAATAACATACGTTGAAAGAGCCCAGTAGCAGTTTGTCACTGTTAACGAGAGAGCTAGGGGTTGCTGGAACCTAGCACAAACAAACTTGCGAATTACACTCTGGAGTATCTTAGGTAATGCTAAGCGGATTGGCAATCGATATTATTGCTAAGAGTGGTATGAGTAGCTATGCTATTTATACAAACTGGGTGGTAACACGGTGAATAATCGTCCCTATGTCATAGACATAGGGATTTTTTGTTTTAAAAAATAAAGGGGATGACAAAAGATGAATATTATTGATGAATTAGAATGGCGCGGCGCTGTGAATCAACAGACTGATGAAGAAGGTTTACGTAAGCTAGTAGAAGAGAAAAAGATTTCACTATACTGCGGAGTTGATCCGACTGGTGATAGTATGCATATTGGACATTTGATTCCGTTTATGATGATGAAGAGATTCCAGTTAGCTGGCCATCATCCAGTTATTTTAATTGGTGGGGCAACAGGAACAATTGGTGATCCGAGCGGACGTCAATCAGAACGTCAACTTCAAACGTTAGAAGTAGTTCAGCATAATGTGGATGCGTTAACAGCGCAAATGAAAAAGCTATTTGATTTTGGCGGAAATAGCGAAGTGAAGATGGTAAATAACTACGACTGGACACATGAAATAAACATTATTGAGTTTTTACGTGATTACGGGAAGAACTTTAGCATTAATAGCATGTTAGCGAAGGATATTGTAGCAAGTCGTTTAGATACAGGTATTTCTTTCACAGAATTTACGTACCAAATTTTGCAAGCGATGGACTTCCATCATTTATACACGAAAGAAGATGTTCAACTGCAAATTGGTGGTAGTGACCAATGGGGAAATATTACGAGTGGTTTAGATTTAATTCGTAAGTTAGAAGGGCACGAAGCGAAAGTATTTGGATTAACGATTCCGTTATTACTGAAATCAGATGGTACGAAGTTCGGTAAATCAGCAGGTGGTGCAGTTTGGCTTGATCCTGAAAAAACAACACCATTTGAATTTTACCAGTTCTGGGTGAATACAGATGACCGTGATGTAGTGAAATACTTGAAATACTTTACGTTCTTAACGAAAGAGCGCATTGATGAATTGGCAGTGAAGGTAGAAACAGAGCCTCATAGACGTGAAGCGCAAAAAGTATTAGCGGAAGAAATGACGAAATTCGTTCATGGAGAAGAGGCACTCCTGCAAGCTGTGAAAATTACAGCAGCGTTATTTAGCGGAGATATTAAATCGTTAACAGCCGATGAAATTGAACAAGGCTTTAAAGAGATGCCAACATTCCGGTCTTCAAAGGAGACGAAAAATATCGTAGAATGGCTAGTCGATTTAGGAATTGAGCCATCTAGACGACAAGCACGTGAAGATATTAATAATGGAGCTATTTCGATGAATGGCGAAAAAGTAACGGATGTGGGTACAGATGTTACTGTAGAAAATTCATTTGATGGACGATTTATTATTATTCGTAAAGGGAAGAAGAACTACAGCTTAGTGAAGTTAGGAGAATAATTTGTGTGAAAGGATGGGAGTAGGAAGAATACTTCCATCTTTTCATATACACAATTTAGACATAAAATAATCAGTAAATTTAGATAATTAAAAGGGTTATAATATTCTTCTGCCGAATAAATAAGTTAGAGAAAATTACGGACAAAAATAGCCCGAACCATGCAGGGCATGATTCGGGCTTATATTCAGATTAGTAAGCTAAGCTGAATAGACCTTTAATGTGTGATAAGTAACGAACGTTACTTGCTTCTTTCATTAATGATGCTGGTAAGCCTTTAAGTGGAGTATTGCTTGCTCCAATTGTAGCAACAGCATCTTTACGTCCTAGACTAGCAAGTGTTCCAGAGTTTACAGGTGCGAACTCTTCGAATGCTTTGCCTTCTAGTGCTGCGTATAAGTTGTATCCAATTAACTCACCCATTTGCCAAGCGATTTGTGCAGTTGGTGGGTATGGACGTCCGTCTGGAGCGAAGACAACAGCGCTGTCTCCAGCAACGAATACGTCTTTGTGAGAAGTAGATTGTAGGTATGCATCAACTGTTGCACGGCCACGGTTTACTTCAAGACCTGATTCACCGATTAATGGGTTACCTTGTACGCCGCCTGTCCAAACGAATGTGTTAGCAACAAGTTTTTGACCGTCTTTTAAGTCGATTTCATTGCCAGCAACGTTTGTTACAGGAAGACCTGTTAAGAATGTAACACCGCGTGCTTCTAGGCTAGTAGTTGCACGTTCGATTAAGTGGTCTGGTAATACTGGAAGGATTTTTGGACCTGCTTCAACAAGAAGAAGTTTAACTTCTTTTGGATTTACGCCGTGGCTTTTTGCAAGTTTAGGCATAATGTCAGCAAGCTCACCAACTAGCTCAACGCCAGTTAATCCGCCACCACCGATTACGATTGTAGCATCAGCTTCGTTTTTCGTTTTCGCGTATTCACGAATACGGTCTTCAACGTGTTTGTAGATTTTGTTTGCATCAGCAGCAGATTTTAATACCATGCTGTTTTCTTCTAGTCCTGGAATACCGAAGTAAGCAGTTTTACTTCCTAAAGCAACTACAAGTGCGTCGTAAGATAAAGTAGTGCCACCAGCTAGTTTAATTTCTTTGCTATCAACTGAGAATGACTCAACTGTTGCGATTTTAAGATCGATGTCTTTACCTTTGAAAAGCTTTGTAAGTGGCATTGCAATTGCTTGCTCAGCAACGTTACCAGCTGCAAGGCGGTGTAGTTCAGTGATGATTTGGTGTGTTGGGTATTGGTTAATCACTGTAACTTGTGCTTCTGATTTGCTGTAATATTTACGTACGTTTAAAGCGGCAAGAAGACCGCCATAACCAGCGCCTAAGATGACAATTTGTTTTGACATAGTATGATATCCCCCGTCTTTACTAATTGTTGTTATAAGTTAACTTATTTATTGTTACGTTCTGCACTAATTTGAAGATATGCGTTCACAAAGCGGAACATTTTTTGTGCTTGTGGGTCTTTTAGTAATTTTAATAGACCGAACAGGCCGATAACTTCGTTGCTTTCGTCAGCACGATCTTTCGCTTCGATAGCAGTTGCAGCCATGCCTTTCACTGTATCTTTTACAGGTTCTACAAGCTCTGTGATTGCACTAACAGTGTCGCTTTTTAATACTTCATCAGTAGCAACAGTTTGAGCGAAGTCATAAGACTTAGTTAAAATATTAACAAGCTCAGTTAATTTTGGAAGCTGTTCTACTAGTGTAGTTAATGATTCTTGTACCTCAGGTTTTAACAACTGATCAAGTACATCAAGTTGTCCTTGGCTAGCAGAAATTTGTACAGTTTCTTGTTCTGGCTTTGTTTGAGTCATAGTTTCTGGCATCTCCAATTCTCCTTTACGATAGCAATACTCTTATTTTTGATAGGTAAGATAGTAAACGTTTGCGAAACTTTATACAAAGTTTCACAAAGCACAATAAAATGCCTTTAAATTTATGCCAGCAAGTAAGCTGAAATCATAAATCCAAAACCATAATGTCCTACCTATTATTTATGAACTGTCCGATACATGGCTTGTCCGCATAATGGAAAGTTCCTTTATCGGAAAGTGTATATAATATATATCCTATATTATATACTATATACACCTATGTTAACATAAAAATGATTCCTAATTATTTGATATTAAGCGTATAATGTAGTACTGACAAGGCGTGAAAGCGCATAAATTATTTTGTTTCAGTTAGAAATATACATATATAATAAGAGAAAAAGGAAAAAATGAACAAATTCATGTTCGTTTTTTCCTTTTTCCTATTATTCACCTTCTGCAATTAGCATTGATGTGTTACCTTCTTTTTCAAGATGGCATTCGCCCCAAGAACAAAGAGAATCAAGAATCGATTCTAAAGACCAACCGTAATCAGTAAGAGAATATTCTACTTTTGGTGGGACTTGATTGTATACTTTTCTTTGAATAACGCCGTCGTCTTCTAATTCACGTAATTGCTGCGTTAACATTTTTTGTGTAATACCAGGCATTGAACGTTTTAGTTCACTCGTTCTCTTTGTACCTTTCGTTAAGTGACAAAGAATAACAACCTTCCATTTGCCGCCGATAACTTCTAAGGTCGCCTCTACAGGAATATTGTATTTCTTCATATGAAACCCTCCTTGTGTGAGTGTTAAATAATACAAATGTTACTTTTTAGTACCTATAGCACTTTAAAGTACGTACTTTTTATCATGTTAAATATGTTTCATAATAGCACATGTAAGAGGCAAATGAGTAGTACGGTACTGAAAAGTGACTATGTTACTTTTTGGTGCCTATAGTACTTTAAAGTGCGTTCTTCAAAAAAAGAATGAAACCATTCATAATAGCATTTGTAGAGATTAAATATATTTTTTAGAAGATAAAAGGGCCTTTTTATCGCACTATTATGATTGGATTTCTTGTAATAAGGAGGAATTCAATTGAGTTCATATACAGTACCATCTTCAGAAGTTCAGACGAATCGAAGAAGTATGTTTGCTTTATTAGCACTAGCAATTAGTGCGTTTGGAATTGGGACAACTGAGTTTATTAGTGTCGGTTTATTACCATCCATTTCAAAAGATTTAAATGTTTCGGTTACAACAGCTGGTTTAACAGTTTCCTTATATGCGTTAGGAGCGGCAGTAGGAGCCCCTGTTTTAACAGCGTTAACTGCTAGTATGTCGAGGAAGACATTATTAATGTGGATTATGGTTATTTTCATTATTGGTAATGGCATTGCGGCAGTAGCAACAAGCTTCACTATATTAATTATCGCAAGGATTGTAGCTGCGTTTGCACATGGTGTGTTTATGTCGATAGGATCTACAATTGCAGCTGCGATTGTACCAGAGAATAAACGTGCTAGTGCAATTGCGATTATGTTTACTGGATTAACAGTTGCGACTATTACAGGTGTACCAATTGGAACATTTATCGGTCAACAATTTGGCTGGAGAGCGTCATTTATGGCGATTGTCGTAATTGGAATTATTGCTTTTATCGCAAACAGCATACTAGTCCCATCTAATTTAAAAAATGGTGTACCTGTATCGTTTCGTGATCAATTTAAATTAATTAAAAATGGAAGACTGTTACTTGTTTTCATTATTACTGCACTTGGATACGGCGGTACATTCGTAACATTTACGTATTTATCACCGCTATTACAAGAAGTAACAGGGTTTGAAGCAAGTACTGTTACTATCATTTTATTAGTGTATGGAATCGCCATTGCGATAGGGAATATGGTCGGCGGAAAATTATCGAATCATAATCCGATTCGAGCGCTATTTTACATGTTCTTTATTCAAGCGATTATATTATTTGTTTTAACATTTACAGCGCCATTTAAAGTAGCTGGATTAATCACAATTATTTTCATGGGACTATTCGCATTTATGAATGTTCCGGGGCTACAAGTATATGTAGTTATATTGGCAGAGCGCTTTGTTCCAAGTGCGGTTGATGTTGCTTCAGCAATTAACATTGCCGCATTTAACGCAGGGATTGCTTTAGGTTCTTATATAGGTGGTCTTGTAACGAATTCACTAGGATTAATCCATACTGCTTGGGTAGGCGGCATTATGGTAGTAGCTGCTGTTATTTTAACAGCATGGAGTATGACATTAGAAAAAAGAGATCAAGCAAAATAAAGGAGAGAAAATAAAATGAAAAACTTACAAAGTAAAGCAGTATTAAATAATGGTGTAGAAATGCCTTGGTTCGGTTTAGGTGTATTTAAAGTAGAAGAAGGACCAGAACTTGTAGAAGCTGTAAAAGCAGCAATTAAAGCAGGATACCGCAGCATCGATACAGCTGCAATTTACGGAAATGAAAAAGCTGTAGGTGAAGGAATCCGTGCAGGTATCGAAGCAACTGGTATTTCAAGAGAAGATTTATTCATTACTTCAAAAGTGTGGAATGCAGACCAAGGATATGATGAAACAATTGCTGCATACGAAGAGAGCTTAAAGAAATTAGAACTAGATTATTTAGATTTATTTCTTGTTCACTGGCCTGTAGAAGGAAAATATAAAGATACATGGAGAGCGCTAGAAACACTTTATAAAGAAGAGCGCGTACGTGCAATTGGTGTAAGTAACTTCCAAATTCATCACTTACAAGATGTAATGAAAGATGCAGAAATCAAGCCAATGATCAACCAAGTAGAATACCACCCTCGTTTAACACAAAAAGAATTACAAGCTTTTTGTAAAGAACAAGGTATTCAAATGGAAGCATGGTCACCATTAATGCAAGGTCAATTATTAGATAACGAAACATTACAAGAAATTGCTGAGAAACACGGTAAAACAACAGCACAAGTTATTTTACGTTGGGATCTTCAAAATGGAGTAATCACAATTCCAAAATCAACGAAAGAACACCGCATTATGGCAAATGCTGATGTGTTTAACTTTGAATTAACGAAAGAAGATATAGAAAAAATCGATGCATTAAATCAAAATCACCGCGTTGGTCCAGATCCTGATAACTTCGATTTCTAAGATTAAAGTAAGAAAGAAAAAAGAGTGCTTTTATGCACTCTTTTTTTGTGCATAAAAATACTTTCTAATTAAATACTACTTAGTATTAAGTTTTTATTAAGGGGCTGTAAACATGAATATAAAGCAATCGTTCAAACTTTTAGCTGTTTTTTTAAGTGTTTTATTTGTGTTATTTCCACTTCAAAAAGCATTCGCGGAAGTTATGGATCATACAAAGTATGAAATGGATTGGAGTTATAGTAGGTCAAAGAAGAAACCAATTCGAACAGAGCTTATTAAAACAGCAGATGGAAAAATTGCCTTTTGCTTAAATGTAGATTTGAAATCTCCAAGCGGTCAAGATTTACCGGAAATGGGCAAAGTGGATATTAATGTATACCGTGTACTGTTAAATGGGTATCCGCAAAAGAGTCCACAAGAATTAGGTGTTTCTGATTGGAGAGAGGCACATTATGCAACGCAGCTTGCAGTATGGAATGCGTTAAAACAAATTGATATTAATGATTTAGATTTCCGTAATAAAAATGTAGAAAAGGTAACGAAAGATATCGTTGCAAAAGCAAGTGCTAGTGAAGAATTACAAGAAATTACGATGAGCGTAATACCGTCAGAAGAACAACAAGCAGTGTTAAAAAATGATTTCTTTGAAACAGGTTTATATACAGTAGAAACAAATGCGAAAAGCGGAACATATAAAGTGCAAGCAACAGGTGCACCAGAAGGGGCGAAATTTGTAAATGAAAAGGGCGAAGCAAAAACGGAATTTAATGTAGGAGAAAAGTTCCGCATCTTAATTCCGAAACAAACACCAGCTGGTGGGTTTAGCTTTAAAGTATTAGGGAATTTAACAAAGTTACAAGGGATTGCACATAAAGGGACACCGACTATTCAAAATGCAGTTGTATTGCTTGAGCGTAGTGAAGAAAAAACAAGTCCGGAGTTATCGGTAAGTTGGAAAACAACAAATGGTCATGAGAATAATAAACCACATACTCCAAATGAACCACATAAACCAAATCAATATAAAAGGTAAGGATGAAAGCATTGGTATTAACCAATGCTTTTTATATATGAAATTTTAAATTATATTAAGATAATTATTAACTAGATAAAACACTGTTTTTATGTTAGGAAAACTATTTAGAAATAACAAAATATAATAAAATCTAAACGTTACGATTAATAGATTAAATTCACGAAATTGTAACATTATTCTAATTGAAAAGGCTATCAAATAAAGTGGAAAGCGTGTAAAATTCAGTTGGAAAAACTACCTATAGATGGTCATATATGAAGAAAATGTAATTTTCTATTATTATTCACATTTTTAGATGTATAGATGACAAGACTAAAATATATCATTTACTATACCCTTTTTATGTAGAAAGAGAACTCATCACACGAGGAAAGAAGTGAGGAGGATACAGTACATAAAAATTTTATAATGTAAGAAAGCGAATACATAGGGAGAAATGCGGTAGTAATTGATACAGGTGCGCGAGGTGTTAGTCTATTCATTAAATGCTTTTATAAAGATAATAGGATTACTTATTAAATGAATATATAGGATGGTTTCTCTAAATAAAGGAACAGGGGACACAGATTATGTCGAAGAAAAAGACGAGTAGGGTATTAGTAGCTGCTGTTTGTTTAGCTACGTTATTAACGTCATATGGACTTGAATTACCTAAGGTGTATGCAGAGATGACGATTGAAGATAAGGAGAAACAGCAAGAAGAGCGAGTATATCAATTGCTGCCAAAAGGTGATGTAGAAGGGATGCGTGAGTTGCATCAGCGTCGAATGAGTTTTTCTCCTTATGAACCAACGGGCATTTATGTAAAGCCAGGTGAAGAAGTAGTTATTCAAGTAGAAGGGACTCGACAGATTAAAGCTTATATTGGTACATATTCTTATGAAAAAGAAGAACCTAAACAATTTAATTTAAATCCTGGTGAGAATAAAATTTCTTCTTTAAATGGGGGACTATTATACTTTTATAATTATCACAACATAGGAGAAGTAGTCGCTAAAGTGAAAAAAGGTGGTACACCAAATCCTTTATTTATTTTAGGAAAGCATACGACAAAAGATTGGAAGCGTATGTTGGCAGAGAATCCTGATCCATATGCAATAGAAATGAAGGGAGAAAATAGTTTATTAACTATGCATCCTGAAACTGTAGCGGAACATTTGAAGCAAGAAGATCCAGCTGCGTTATTAAAGAAACACGATGAAATAATTAATATAGAACATAAGATATCAGGTTTATCAAAAGATGGTGCGGGTGTTGCGAATCAAGGTAAACATTCCATTCATTTTGTTGAAGACTGGTATACGGACAATTATATGTATGCGACTTATTATCGAACAGGTTATAGTAAAGGGAATTTAGGGTCAGTACTAAATCTAGAAGAGTTAACTAATGATGGATGGGGGCCTTGGCATGAAGTGGGACATCAACATCAACAGGACACTTGGTTATGGGATGGACTTGGAGAAGTAACCGTTAATATTTATTCTTTGGCAGTTCAAACTACATTCGGGCATAAAACAAGGTTAGAGCAAGAGGGGCGCTATGAAGCTGCATTTGCTTATTTAGGTAAACCGGATGCACAAGAAAAGATGGATGTATTTGAGAAATTAGTTATGTTTTGGCAGTTACATTTAGCTTATGGGGATCAATTCTATCCGAATTTACATCAAATGTATCGTTTGTTACATGATACAGAACTGCCTAAATCTGATGAAGAGAAAAAGCAGATGTTTATTTATATGGCGTCAAAAGTGGCAGGACAAAATTTAATTCCTTTCTTTAATAAATGGGGATTAATTGCAAATGATGCTACAAGAGAAAAGATTGAAAAATTAAATTTACCAAAATTAGAAAAAGAAATTTGGTTATCTACAGATAGCAATCCAATTCGTGAAAAACAAATTGAATTATACGAAGCTCCATATGGCGAGCCAAATAATGAAAAAATACAAAATGTAGTAATCGGTACTACATATGATGAGAAAAAAGCCAAGGAACTTGTACAGAATTTAGGTGAAGGTGTAAAGACAACAGGTGTGATTATGCAAGATAAGCCTGAAGTTGGAGAAAAAACTGTAAAAGTAGAAATTGTAGATAGAAAAGGAAATAAGAATTTCATTCCAGTTGTAGTGAATGTTGGATATGGGGATAGCCTACTTGTATATGGATTGAACTATACCGGGGAGGGAGACTTGAAGTCAACCGTAACTCTACATCATGGTACGAAAAAATTTAGTGCAACAGATACAAAAAATTTAATTCACGATTACTTTAAAGATGAAAAGTATTTTGAGTTCACACTGTACGATAAAGAAGGAAGAGAGAAGAAAAATGTAGTGGTAAAAGGGTTGGAGAATACAGAAGCCCTTGCCAAGGAATTAAATGGGTTAGCATTTGAATATGGAGATGTGGTGAAAGTATACCATGCAGAGTCTTCACGTTTACATTGGTATCAAAAAGGTTTATATGTGGGAGAAGGAAAAAATAAAGAAATAAAAGAATTATTCTTCAAAATTACTGAAAATGGATTTGAAAGATTAAAATCATTGCAAGAAGTAACAGCAAAGCCACAAACAGTAGTAGTTGGAACAGAAGTGGAAAAGCTAGAAGCGAAAAACTTTGTTGAAGTGAAAGACGGAGAAGTAGTTGGGTTTGTAGAGAAGCCAAATACAATGAAAATCGGAAAACAAACAGTAAAAGTAGAAACGAAAGATCGTTTAGGAAATAAGCGAGTGACGGAAGTATCATTAGAAGTGATTTATGGAGATAGTATCGCATATGTGGGATATGACAATGACATTGCTTCAGTGGTAACGTTAAAGCATGATGAGAAGCAATTACATGTGACTGATATGAATAGCCAGATTCATAAGTATTTTAATAAAGAGCTATACATGGGAATTACGTTATATGATGAAAAAGGAAAAGAGAAAAAACATGTAACAGCAGAAGGACAAGAAACTTCAAAAAACTTTGCGAAGCAAGTCAATGGAATGCCGTTTGAGTATGGAGATGTAGTGAAAGTATTCCATGCAGAACCAGATCGTTTGAAATGGTATCAAAATAATACCCTTATTGGTCAAGGTGAGAAAAAAGGAATGAAAGAACTATTCTTTAAAGTGACCGAAAAAGGTTTCGAGAAAATGGATATGTTGCAAGAAGTAACGGCAGTACCACAAAAAGTAGTGATCGGAACAGACGCTGAAAAATTAAATGCAAAAGACTTTGTCCAAGTGAAAGATGGAGAAGTAATTGGATTTGTAGAAAAACCAATTACAACAAAAATCGGTGAACAAACAGTAAAAGTAGAAACGAAAGATCGTTTTGGAAATAAGAAAGTGACGGAAGTACCACTGGAAGTGATTTACGGAGATAGTATTATGTTCTTTGGTACATGGTATGGTGGAACAAATGTTAAATCGATTGTTACATTAAATCATGAAGAAAAGAAATTTAGTACAACAGATTCAGAAGGTCCAATGCATACGTCATTTGCAGATGAAAAGTATATGGGAATGACTGTATATGATAAAGGTGGAAAAGAGAAGAAAGCAGTTTCTGTAAAAGCATCCGAAAATACAAAAGCATTTGCAGAACAATTCAATGGAATGCCGTTTGAATATGGTGATGTAATAAAGGTGTATCAAAGAGAGTTTGATAGATTTAAAGTGTACAAAAAGAATGAATTCGTGGATACGGAGTATGGCGTTTATGAAGTGTTCTTTAAAGTTACAGAGCAAGGTTTTGAAAGAATGGAAATGTTGCAGGAAGTAAAAGCAGTGCCACAAAAAGTAGTAATCGGAACAAATAACGAAACGTTAGACGCGAAGGAATTTGTTGAAGTAAAAGGTGGAGAAGTAGTAGGTTTTGTAGGGAAACCAGACACAACGAAAATCGGTGAACAAAAAGTGAAAGTAGAAACGAAAGATATTTTTGGAAATAAGCAAGTGACAGAAGTACCGTTAGAAGTGACGTATGGAGATAGTATTGCATATGTAGGATATAACAATGAAATCGCATCAGTTGTAACATTAAAGCATGAAGAGAAGAAATTACATGTGACTGATATGAATAGCCAAATCCATAAGTATTTTAATAAAGAGCTATACATGGGAATCACGTTATATGATGGAGACGGAAAAGTGAAAAAGCATGTAGCAGCAGAAGGACAAGAAACTTCAAAGAATTTTGCAGAACAAGTGAATGGAATGACGTTTGAGTATGGAGATGTAGTAAAAGTATTCCATGCAGAACCGGACCGTTTGAAATGGTATCAAAATAATAACTTTGCTGGTCAAGGTGAGAAAAAAGGGATAAAAGAACTATTCTTCCAAGTGACAGAAAAAGGTTTCGAAAGAATGGATATGTTGCAAGAAGTAAAAGCAGTGCCACAAAAAGTAGTAATCGGAACAAATAGCGAAATGTTAGACGCGAAGAAGTTTGTTGAAGTGAATGATGGAGAAGTAGTAGGTTTTGTAGAAAAACCGGATACGACAAACATTGGTAAACAAACAGTGAAAGTAGAAACGAAAGATCGTTTTGGAAATAAGAAAGTAACAGAAGTATCATTAGAAGTAACGTATGGAGACAGTCTTGTTTATCAAGGTCTTTACAATGATATTGCTTCAATCGTAACGTTTGACCATGAAGAAAAGAAATTACATGTAACGTATACGAATGAGCAAATTCATAGTTACTTTAATAAAGAACTATACATGGGAATCACGTTATATGATCAAAATGGGGCAGAGAAAAAACATGTAACAGCAGAAGGGCAAGAAACTTCAAAGAATTTTGCTGAACAAGTAAATGGAACTTCATTCCAGTATGGAGATGTAGTGAAAGTGTATCATGCCGAGTCAGGTCGTTTAATTTGGTACAAAAATAGTGAGTTAGTTGGAAAAGGAGATAAGAAAAAGTTTAAAGAAATTTCCTTCAAGATTACTCCAAATGGCTTAGAACAAGTGCAATAATAAAAAAAGCTCGTAAAACATTATGTTTTACGAGCTTTTTTTATTACTCAGCTTCAGAAACTACTGTGAAGCGTTCGTTTACGTGTTTTGGATTTTCGATTTCATCAAGTGCTGCAACTGCGAAGTCTTCGTAACTTACGTAGCTATCACCTTTTGCGTTAACAAGAAGATTGTCTTGTCCAGCTGTATAAGAACCAGTACGTTTTCCTAATGCGAATAGTGCAGAAGGGCTGATGAATGTCCAAGTAATATCGTTTGTTTGTTGCAAGATTTCTAAGTTTTTACCTTGGTTTTGAGCTGTTGCAAGGTATTCATTTGGGAAACCTGGCGTATCAAATACACGCGTTGTTTTCTCTTCGTCTACAAATAAGCTTCCAGCGCCGCCAACTACAAGTAATTTTGTGTTAGGTGCACCTTTCATAGCTTCAATTAGTACGTTTCCTGCATCTACGTGAAGATGTTCTTCTCCTGCTGGAGCGCCGAATGCATTTACAACTACATCAAATGCTTGTAGGTCATTAGATGTAAGAGCGAATACATCTTTCTCTAAAACTTTTATATTTTCTTCTGTAATTTTTGCAGCGTTTCTTACGATTGCAGTTACTTCATGTCCGCGATCTAATGCTTCTTTTAAAATACGACTTCCTGCTTTACCAGTTGCTCCGATGATTCCGATTTTCATAATAAATCCCTCCAAAGTGTTTTGTTAAAGTGTATATCTGAAAGTAAATGAATTTGTTGTAATAAGGTTTGTTACAACCTGATGTAATCATTATAGTTACAGGTTGGTGTTTTTGTCAATGGGGTAGTTTGTAGATTTACTTTTTGTTTTAGTATGCACAGTTAGAGGGAGGAGAGTCATAAAGATATTGTTACTTCGTGTCTGGCTAATATTTGGAAATTGCAAATTGTCGAAAAATGTTGATTTTTAAATGTTTTTTAAATATAATTCGTTTTATGGAGAAAAGGAGGGGTTAATTGTATGAATATTTTAGAGCAATTTGTTTCATCAACGAATACAATTCTTTGGTCATATATTCTTATTGCAATGTTAATTGGTTTAGGTCTTTATTTTTCTATTAAATTGAAATTCGTACAAATTACTCATTTAGGGGAAATGGTTCGACTAATGAGTGATGGATTAACTGGAAAGACGCGTAAAAAAGGTAGTGTATCTTCTTTCCAAGCGTTCTGTATGAGTTCAGCAGCTCGTATTGGAATCGGGAACTTAGCCGGTGTAGCGTTAGCTATTTCTATGGGAGGACCTGGAGCGGTATTTTGGATGTGGGTGATTGCGATTGTCGGAGCGTCTTCAAGTTTCGTGGAAAGTACGCTTGCACAAATTTATAAAATAAAAGATGGCAGTGGCTTCCGTGGTGGTCCTGCTTATTATATGGAAAAAGGTTTAAATAAACGTTGGATGGGAATTTGGTTCTCTATCCTTATTACAATTAGTTACGGATTAATTTTCAACTCCGTACAAGCAAATACAGTTACATTAGCATTTAAAAACGCTTTTGGTATTGAGCGTTACGTTGTTGGGATTGTATTAGCAGTATTAGTTGCGGTTATTATTTTTGGTGGCGTGAAAAGTATTGCGCGTATGTCTGAAATGATCGTTCCGCCAATGGCACTTATTTATATTGCAGTAGCAATTTTCGTTGTTATTAAAAATTATTATTTAATACCGGATATGTTTACAGAAATTTTTAAAGGAGCATTTGGTTTAGATTCAGCTGTAGGTGGCGGTATCGGTGCTGCAATGAAGTATGGTATTCAGCGCGGATTATTTGCGAACGAGGCAGGTATGGGTAGTGCGCCGAACGCGGCAGCAACAGCTGATGTAACGCATCCGGCGAAACAAGGTTTTATTCAAACAATTGGAGTGTTAGTGGATACATTCTTAGTATGTACATCAACAGCATTTATCGTACTATGTTCTGGTGCATATAAGGCAACAAATTTAGAAGGTATTGAATTAACACAAAATGCATTAAGTTCACAAATTGGCCCATGGGCAAGTAGCTTCTTAGCGATTATTATTTTCCTATTCGCTTTCAGTTCACTTCTAGGAAACTACTATTATGGTGAAACGAACATTGAATTCATTAAACAAAGTAAAACTTGGTTAACGATTTACCGTATTGCGGTAGTGGGAATGGTATTATTCGGTTCTGTTGCCACACTTCAAGTTGTATGGAATATGGCGGATTTATTTATGGGACTAATGGTAATCACAAACTTAATCGCGATTACACTTCTTGGCCGATTTGCATATGCTGCTTTGGCAGACTATGTAAGGCAAAAGAAACAAGGAAAAGATCCAGTCTTCAGTGCAGATTCTATTCCTGGTTTAACGAATACGGAGTGTTGGGATAAGCCAGTGGTAACAGATAAAGAAAAAGCAGTGTAATGAAAAGGCGAGCGTCGAGATAAATTCGATGCTCGTCTTTTTTGTTGTAGTAAATGATGAAAAGGGTGAGAGGGAATTATTAATATAATTTTGTTTGTTCATTATTCTCGTTATTTGTAGAGAACGCACTGTCTTAAAAGTATGACCGGTTGAATGGGATGAGTGATTGAGTATTGGATAAATGCACGTACTGGTTATATTTTTACGTAAAAAAACATATATGTTAATAAATTTAACGTGTCCATGTTATAAAACCTAACATAAAGTTCTTGATTACTAAAAGTTTTTAGAATATAATTTTCTTATTGTTAGGAAGAGGGGGCAATGCAATTATGGATTTTTTAGCTAAGGTAATTGGGGATGTAAATAATGTCCTTTGGTCATATATCATTATTGCGATGTTAATTGGGTTAGGACTTTACTTTTCGTTTCGTGTGAAATTTGTCCAAGTTCGTTACTTCGGTGAAATGATTCGTTTGCTTGGGGATGGGGCAAGTTCGAAAACGAGGAAAGCTCAAAAAGAGAAGAGCGGTGTATCATCGTTCCAGGCTTTTTGTATGAGTACAGCTTCTCGTGTAGGTACTGGTAACTTAGCTGGTGTAGCTATCGCAATCTCAGCAGGTGGACCAGGAGCGGTATTTTGGATGTGGTTAATTGCGGTAATTGGGGGTGCTTCTGCATTTGTAGAGAGCACATTAGCGCAAATTTATAAAGTAAAAGATGGGAATGCATTCCGTGGTGGTCCAGCGTATTATATGGAAAAGGGTTTAAAGAAACGCTGGCTAGGAGTTGTCTTCTCTGTTCTAATAACAGTTAGTTTCGGATTAATTTTCAACGCCGTGCAGTCAAACACAGTAGCGGCGGCTTTTGATGGAGCATTTAACACAGATGGTAAGTTTGTAGGTCTGTTTATGGCTGGTTTACTTGCAATCATTATCTTCGGCGGAGTAAAACGTATTGCACGTGCGGTTGAAATGATTGTTCCAGTAATGGCAATTATATATGTAGCAGTAGCATTATTCGTTGTTGTAACAAACATTACGGCAATTCCATATGTATTTAAAGAAATTTTCTTACATGCTTTCGGAATTAAAGAAGTAGTAGGTGGGGGATTAGGAGCTGCGATTTTACTAGGGGTAAAACGTGGATTATTCTCAAATGAAGCAGGTATGGGTAGTGCGCCGAACGCAGCTGCGACTGCAAACGTAACGCATCCAGTTAAACAAGGTTTCATTCAAACTTTAGGGGTATTTACAGATACATTATTAATTTGTAGTTGTACAGCATTTATCATTTTATTATCAGATGTGCCTGGAGCGGCTGATTTAAACGGAATTCAATTAACGCAACAAGCATTAAGTCAACATATCGGACCGTGGGCTTCTATATTTGTAGCAGTTGCAATCTTCTTGTTTGCATTTAGTTCATTAGTGGGTAACTACTACTATGGTGAAACGAATATTGAATTCTTAAATGGAAGTAAAGTGTTATTAAATGCATACCGCATTGCTGTGCTTGGTATGGTTGTTTTAGGATCTGTAGCAACAATTCAAATCGTTTGGGATTTAGCAGATTTATTTATGGGGATTATGGCTGTTATTAACTTAGTTGCGATCGTATTCCTTTCTAAGTACGCTTTCGCGGCATTATCAGATTACGTTAAGCAAAAGAAACAAGGAAAAGATCCAGTATTCTATGCGGAGTCTATTCCAGGTTTGAACAATACAGAGTGCTGGGATAAGCCAGCAGTAGCTGATAAAGAAAAAGCAGTATAATGAGGTGAGCATCAAGTGAAACTTGATGCTCATTTTTTTGTTTTATCCTGCTATTTGTGAACAGTAAAACTCTCGATTGATACGGGCTAATAATCAGTGGGGATGATACTGATTGAAGTTTCGCTATATAATGTAAAAGACGAACATTCATGAACATTTTATAATAAAATGTAATTTTTTTAAGAAAAGTGCGGATATGAGTTGTGATTTATGTTAGAATGGAAAATGCCTTTGAAACAAGAGGTTTTATGATCTTTCCTATCCGATTGAAGGTTTTAGAGGAGAAATGGAAAGTTCGGATTATTTCTTATTTCAAGTGGTCAGACGTTCAACGTTAATGAAGAGTTAAATGGAGGATTTTATTAATGAAGTTTGTTATGTTTCTTGTAGGATTGCTCGTTGTATTTGTACTCGGTTTTCTTATAAGTGCCGATCGAAAGAAGATTAAGTATAAACCAATCGCAATTATGCTTGTTATTCAGCTAGCGTTAAGTTATTTCTTATTAAACACGCAAGTTGGTTATATTTTAGTAAAAGGAATTTCAGATGGATTTGGCGCGCTTCTTGGATATGCGGAAGCTGGAATCGTTTTCGTATTTGGCGGTCTTGTTAATAAAGGAGAGGTTTCATTCTTCTTAACAGCGTTATTACCAATCGTATTCTTTGCTGTTTTAATCGGAATTCTGCAACACTTTAAAATTTTACCGATATTTATTCGTGCTATTGGTACTGCGCTAAGTAAAGTAAATGGTCTAGGAAAACTAGAATCATATAACGCAGTAGCAGCTGCCATTGTTGGGCAAGCGGAAGTATTTATTACAGTAAAAGATCAATTAAGTAAAATCCCAAAACATCGTTTATATACATTATGTGCATCTTCCATGTCGACAGTATCAATGTCAATCGTAGGTTCTTATATGAAAATGATCGAACCGAAATATGTAGTAACAGCACTTGTATTAAATTTATTTAGTGGTTTCATTATTATTCATATTATTAACCCGTACGATATTACAGAAGAAGAAGATACACTGAAATTAGAAAATAAGAAAAAACAGTCATTCTTTGAAATGCTAAGTGAATATATTATGCTTGGTTTCACGATTGCAATCACAGTAGCGGCAATGTTACTTGGTTTCGTAGCATTAATTACAGCAATTAATAGCTTGTTTGATTCAATGTTCGGTATTACATTCCAAGCTATTTTAGGATACATTTTCTCACCATTAGCATTTGTAATGGGTATCCCGCAAGCAGAGATGGTAACAGCGGGACAAATTATGGCAACAAAATTAGTATCAAACGAATTTGTTGCGATGCTGGATCTTGGAAAAGTAGCTGGTGATTTATCAGCTCGTACAGTTGGTATTCTTTCTGTATTCCTTGTATCATTTGCGAACTTCTCATCAATCGGAATTATCGCAGGTGCAACGAAAGGTATCGATGAAAACCAATCAAATGTTGTATCATCATTCGGTCTACGCCTTGTGTATGGTGCGACATTAGTAAGTATTCTATCAGCGATTATCGTTGGTGTTATGTTATAAACAAAGATGGCCCTAGCTTATAGCTAGGGCTATTTTTTATGGTAAATTTGCATGAAAAAACCAATTAGTTAGGAATATATTAACATATAAAAATCTTTTAAAATTTATATTGCATTTCGATTAGATAACGCTTACAATTTGATTTGTAGGTGGTATCAATTTCAGACTTTCAAGTATGGTAGGAGAGAAGAAGCTACCTTTTATAAATTGCAATTTATGTAAACGCTTACTGATTTTAGAAAACAGTTGAATGATATTTAGGGGTTTTAAATTTTTTTAACATCAATGGTCGGACGTCATTCGTTATACGTTATACGACCGATAACTCGTGGGAGAAGTGGAGGATTCACATATGAAGATCGTAATGTTTCTAGTCGGTTTACTTGTAGTATTTGTACTAGGGTTCCTTATCAGTTCAGATCGTAAGAAAATTAAATATAAACCAATTGCACTTATGCTTGTCATTCAATTGGTACTTGCGTATTTCTTACTAAATACAAAGGTCGGATTTGTATTAGTAAAAGGGATTGCAGATGGGTTTGGCGCTATTTTAAAATTTGCGGAAGCAGGGGTTAATTTCGTATTTGGTGGTCTAGCAAATGATGGACAAGCACCATTCTTCTTAACAGTATTATTACCAATTATTTTCTTAGCAGTACTAATCGGGATCTTACAACACATTAAAGTATTACCGATTATCATTCGTGCAGTCGGTTTCCTATTAAGTAAAATTAACGGCTTAGGAAAACTAGAATCATATAATGCAGTAGCAGCTGCAATTGTTGGTCAAGGTGAAGTATTCATTACAGTGAAAGATCAACTAAGCAAATTACCGAAAAATCGTTTATACACACTTTGTGCATCTTCCATGTCAACAGTATCGATGTCAATCGTCGGTTCTTACATGAAAATGATTGATCCAAAATATGTAGTAACAGCACTTGTATTAAACTTATTTAGTGGATTCATTATCGTTCATATTATTAATCCATATGACGTAAAAGAAGAAGACGACATTTTAGAATTACAAGAAGATAAAAAACAAACATTCTTTGAAATGTTAGGCGAATATATTATGCTTGGTTTCTCTATCGCTGTAACAGTAGCGGCGATGTTAATCGGTTTCGTAGCATTAATTACAGCAATTAACGGTGTGTTCGATTCAATTTTCGGAATCACATTCCAAAGCATTTTAGGATACGTTTTCTCACCATTAGCATTCGTAATGGGTATTCCAACATCAGAGATGCTAACAGCAGGACAAATTATGGCAACGAAATTAGTAACGAACGAATTTGTTGCAATGCTTGACCTTGGAAAAGTAGCTGGTGATTTATCAGCTCGTACAGTAGGTATTTTATCTATCTTCCTTGTATCATTTGCAAATTTCTCATCAATCGGAATTATCGCAGGTGCAACGAAGAGTATCGACGGCAAACAAGCAAACGTTGTATCTTCATTCGGATTAAAACTTGTATACGGTGCAACGTTAGTAAGTATATTATCAGCGATTATCGTTGGGGTTATGCTGTAATAAAAACAAACGAAGTCGTTTATCTCTCGCCTAGAGGGATGAACGACTTTTTTATTTTGGTATGATAAATAATATAGAGAGGGGGGAATTAGGGTGAAAGAAGCGGATAGTTTAAGGGAGTTTGATGAGATTATAGAGAATATTAATCATTTAACTGGAGAAGATGCTAGAGCGCTTTTGAATTTTATACATGGATATTTAAGCATAGTAGAAGAAGGAGATGGGACTTTTACTAATAGTAACTTTGTTGAAAAGGTTTCAGGGCTTTATAAGAAGGATTTGGCGAGGGTTATTCAGCTTAGAGAAGAAATAAAAAAATCACCTTAATACATTCATTAAGGTGATTGAAATACTATTCAGCTGGAGGCGTAAATGTACGTTTCTCTAATTCAGCGTCTAGCATAAATAATGCGTTTGAATCGCTTGTAATACGTTTTAATTTTTGGATGATGCTATCGAATGAAGATTCTTCTTCTACTTGCTCATCGACGAACCATTTTAAGAATGTAATTGTTGCATGCTCACGCTCATCCCAAGCGATATCAGATAAGTTGTAAATACGCTTCGTTACTTCACGCTCGTGCTCAAGTGCCACTTCAAAAGCGTTCAGTACAGATTCGTATTTGTTATTTGGATTATCAAATCCAGTAATAATAGCGCGCTCACCGCGGTCATTAATGTAGTTGTAAAGCTTCATTGCGTGGAAACGTTCTTCTTCAGCTTGTACAAGGAAAAAGTTAGCGAATCCATCATAGCTCTCAGCTGTACAGTAAGCAGCCATTGCCATATAGGCGTGGGCAGAGTAAAATTCAAAGTTCATTTGATCGTTTAATGCGTCGTGTAATTTTTTAGATAACATAAAATCCCCCTTAGTATTGTGACAAGAACATTATACCATAATTGATAATATTCTCATTTGGATACTTCGAACCTTTTCGAAAGCTTTGTGACGTGTGCCTCCATAATGTCTTGTAAATCTAAATCATATTTTTGTGAAAGAATAATAAGATTAGATAGTACATCACCAAGTTCTTCTTTTAATTCTTGTTTTAGTTCTTCTTCTGTTTTCACTTTTTCGTCAGGACGATCACGGCCAATTTCGATTGCGCGAACAACGCGTGAAACTTCTCCGACTTCCTCTGTTAAGAAATTTAAGCGAATAAAGGAATTATACTGTGACCAGCTTCGTTTTTCGTAAAATTCCTCCACCCATCTTTGAAATGCGACGATATCCATTTCTTCCTCATCCCTTCAATATGTTGTACAATATTCATTGTATCATAACAATATATAGTTTCGGGGTGTAGGAATGAGAAAGATTTGTGTGTTTGCAGGTTCCAACTTAGGGGAGAGACCTGAATTTAAAGAGCAGGCAATAGCGTTAGGGAAAATGTTTGTTGAGAACGATTATGAGCTTGTATACGGTGGTTCTTGCGTTGGATTAATGGGAGAAGTGGCAAACGAAGTTCTTCGCTTAGGCGGACGTGTAACAGGTGTTATGCCGCGCGGTCTATTCCGAGGAGAAATTGTTCATACAGGGCTAACAGAATTAATTGAAGTAGAAACGATGCACGAGCGCAAAGCGAAAATGGCAGAGCTTGCGGATGCTTTTATTGCATTACCAGGCGGATACGGAACGTTTGAAGAGCTATTTGAAGTAGTATGTTGGTCACAAATTGGTATACATAATAAGCCGGTTGGTTTATTGAACATAAAAGGCTTTTATAGACCAATTTTGCAAATGGTTGAACGTGCAGCAGAAGAAGGGTTTATGAATCCATCAAATAAAGAGTTGATCGTTTCAGCTGAGACGGCAGATAAACTAATTCATGCAATCCAAAATTATGAGCGTCCTGTTTTAGGAACGAAGTGGAAGCAGCTATCATAATACAATTTTATAGATATTTTTGGAAACACATGTCATTTTACTTTGAAAAGGCATGTGTTTTTAATTTGGTTAAATATATTAATGTTAAGATATAATGTTTTTAGAAAAGGAGAAATAGATGGAGGAGTTTGTGTATTTACGTCCTGTTTTTAAAAGTATATTAGCAGCATCTATTCTTGTTATGCTAATTGTTTCAACACAGAAGAAAGAGCTAATTAATGAATTTTCGCTTTGGTTTATTTCGATATTGTGTATCGGTGTTGCCGCGATAACGTTGTTTATGTCTGGGTTTATCGTTGATGAGTATAATCTAGCTGGGGATGCACAGAGTTTTGGCATGTTTATTGCAATTGGCTGTATTAGCGGTTTGAATTTTATTATAGACGGCAATAAAAGAAGGCATTCCGTATTACTTTGGAATGCCTTTATCACTTTGATTACTTTGTTTTTTATACAGGTACCAGCCACCCCAGCCGCCACCAATTGCTACAACAACGAGGAAAGCATAGTCTTTAACCTCGACACGTATATTGAAAATATTAGCTATAAGTAAGAGAATCCCAACTGTTATTAACGCAAAAAATGCTCTAATTAAGTAGTCTTTCAACTGAACCACTCCCGCCATTTAAGTAGTAAATGATGAATATGGAAAAGCTTTTTTGGATCTATTTTACTAAAGGATGTTACCTATATTTTAACATAAAAGGGATTGTAATATATTGATAAAAGTAGAGGAGAGGGGTGCTAATATTGTCGTGTTTTGTCGGTAAGTAGATATATTGGAAAAATCGCTGATATAAATTTCATGTACTGATATGCGCGATTAACCCCATAGAAAAAAGCGACTCTGAACGAGCCGCTTCCGCTTTTAATGATATCCAGCTCCGGTGACTAGAACAGTCGGTCATTTCGCGCCTTCCTGTGAGGCAAAAAGCGCCTCTTCGTCAGGAGCTCCAATGCCCTCTTGTTCTGAGCAAGTCACCTCCGCTTTTAATAATATCCAGCTCCGGTGACTAGAACAGTCGGTCATTTCGCGCCTTCCTGTGAGGCAAAAAGCGCCTCTTCGTCAGGAGCTCCAATGCCCTCTTGTTCTGAGCAAGTCACCTCCGCTTTTAATATTATCCAGCTCCAGCGGCTAGAACAGTCGGTCATTTCGCGCCTTCCTGTGAGGCAAAAAGCGCCTCTTCGTCAGGAGCTCCAATGCCCTCTTGTTCTGAGCAAGTCACCTCCGCTTTTAATATTATCCAGCTCCAGCGGCTAGAACAGTCGGTTGTTTCACTCCTTCATTCGAGGCAAAAAGCGCCTCGTAATCAGGAGTTCCAACACCCTCCTGTTCTGAACGAGCCGCTTCCGCTTTTAATAATATCCAGCTCTAGCGGCTAGAATCTCCGGTCATTTCGCTCTCTCGCTCGAAGCAAAAAGCGCTTCAAGGTCGAGAGCTCCAATGCCCTGCGATTCTGAGCAAGCCGCTTCCGCTTTTAAATATATTATTGATTCAAGAACGCGCGTAGCATCCAAGCGTGTTTTTCTAGTTCTGTGTAGATGCCTAGTAGTAGGTCAGATGTCATTTCGTCATCAGAGTTTTGAGCGATTTCCATGCCTTTTTTCAGTTCGACTAGCATCATTTCGTAGTCTTTCATGATTGATTCAACCATTCCTTCTGCAGTTTCGCCGTATGCTGCTTCTTGAATAGAAGATAGCTCTAAGTATTCTTTCATTGTTGCTACTGGTTTGCCGCCAATTGCTAAAATGCGTTCTGCAATTTCGTCGATGTGAGTAGCTGATTCTGTGTAAAGTTCTTCGAATTTTTCATGTAATGTGAAGAATTGAGGGCCTTTTACGTACCAATGGAAGTTGTGTAGTTTTGTGAATAAAATGCTCCAGTCTGCTACTTGTTTGTTTAATACTTCGATTACTTGTTTGTTCATTATGATCAATCTCCTTTTGAGTTGTTATGTTATATCAATTACTAATTTATAATTATTATAATCTAGTAATTCGTATAAATCAACCCTTTTGCTGGAATTAATTTGTACAAATTATGAACTGTTATAAATAAAAATCCCTATTACTGTGGAGTAATAGGGATTTTGTTTGATATATAGCTCTTGTTCTAAACGAGCCGCTTTCGCTTTTAATGATATCCAGCTCCAGCGGCTAGAATCTCCGGTCATTTCGCTCTCTCGCTCGAAGCAAAAAGCGCTTCAAGGTCGAGAGCTCCAATGTCCTGCGATTCTGGACGAGCCGCTTCCGCTTTTAATTATTACACAGCCTTCTGTTTCTCTTCTACATCCTGTCCATCCCAACACTCTGTATTCTGTAAGCCAGGGATAGAACTTGCAACGAAGACAGGATCTTTTCCTTGTTTCTTTTGCTTTATATAGTCTACTAAAGCTGCGTATGCAAACTTGCTAAGGAATGAGATGGCAATTAAGTTTGTGAATACCATTAGTCCCATAAAGAAATCAGCTAAACTCCAAACCGTTTGAAGGGCAGCGATAGATCCGAAGAACACCATTCCGACAACTGCAACACGATAAATCAGTAACCATGTTTTGCTTTCTTTAATGAATGCGATGTTTGTTTCACCATAATAGTAGTTTCCTAGTAAAGAACTGAAAGCGAATAGGAAAATAATAATCGCTAAGAAAGTGCTTGCCCACGGTCCAATTTGTGAACTTAATGCTTGTTGTGTTAATTCAATACCTTCTAAATTCGATCCTTTGTAAAGTCCAGAACATAATACGATAAACGCTGTTGATGTACATACTAAGAATGTATCTACGAAAACACCTAATGCTTGAACAAGTCCTTGTTTTACAGGGTGAGATACATCTGATGTTGCTGCTGCGTTAGGGGAGCTACCCATACCTGCTTCTGTCGCGAATAAACCGCGCTGAATTCCGAATTTGATTGCTGCTCCAATACCACCAGCGATAGCTTGGTCTAAACCGAATGCGCTGTTAAATATTTCTGTAAAAATACTTGGTAACATATTGAAGTTGTTAATTACGACAAAAATAGCCACGCCAATATAAATGATCGCCATTGGAGGAACAATAATTTCTGTAATACGTGAAATGCTCTTGATACCACCAAAAATAATAACTGCAACTAATAAAGCTAATAGAGCTCCTACGATCGTTCGCTCTAGTCCAAAAGCATTTTCAAACGCTATTGTTACTGTATTTGCTTGTACAGAATTGAAAATTAATCCGTACGCAACTGTAATAAGAAGTGAAAACCAAACACCCATCCAGCGTTTGTTTAATCCTTTTTCCATGTAATATGCTGGTCCACCACGGAACCTGCTTCCATCTTTTACTTTATAAATTTGCGCGAGCGTACATTCTACGAAACTAGTAGCTGCTCCGATAATTGCGATAAACCACATCCAAAATATTGCACCGGGTCCACCCATTGAAATGGCTAATGCTACACCAGCTAAGTTTCCGATACCGATACGTGCTGCTGCACTTAAGCAAAATGCTTGGAATGGAGAGATGCTATCTTTCTTTTTTTCTTTTCGATTAAACCCTTTACTAATTAAACTGACCATCTCACCGAAATGAGTAATTTGGACGAATTTTAATTTGAAAGAGAAATAAAGACCGAAGCCGATTAGCATTGCAATAAGAATATATGACCATAAAATATTATTCGTTACCTCAAGGAATCTGCTAAAGATATCAACCATATAATACACTTCCTTTTTTCCGTAATAAGAAAATTATATGCAAAAAATATACGAGAATCAATTTTTCTAAAAAATTATGTTACTTAAACACATTATGTGTTATGATTATGTTACATCGTAATATTTTTAGAATTATTTACATTTTAAAAAACTAAATGTAAAGCGAAAAAGAGGGGATAATTTGAAAGAAGAATCTTTATTGAATGTAAGCCTTAAGAGTTTGAAAATGAGAAGTAATATATTTTTTATCATTACATCTTTAAGTATTTTTTTAGGAGCCACTTATTATTACAATAAAAGATTTCCAAGTCATAGGTATCCTGAATGGTTAGAATTTCTAAAATTGATTGGATGAACAAAAGACAGAAAAACAGAAAATTAAAATAAAGAAGTTATGGAGGAGCTAAATATGAATATTAGAGAAAGTGAACTTCCGGGTATTGGTTATAAGTTTCAAATCGTTACGAAAGGTAACGAAAAGATGGTGATTGTCATTCATGATGATGGGCGTAGAGAAATGTATCATTTTGATTCAGATCATGAAGAAAGCATCTCAAGTATTTCATTACGTGACTCAGAGGCGAGACAAATTGCAGCAATATTAGGTGGAATGGTATACAAGCCTAGAGCATTAGAAAATGTTGAGATGGTCTTTGAAGGTTTAGCAATTGAGTGGTTTAAAGTAGAGAATGCTGCTCCAGCGCTTGGAAAAACAATCGGTGATCTTGAAATAAGAAAAACATATAGCGTAACGATCATTGCAGTTATGAAAAAGAATATGAAAAAGCTATTCAATCCAGGACCAGAAACGGTCATTGAAGAAGGCGATATGCTTGTAGTTTCAGGTGAGAGAGAAGAAATTAAAAAAATTATTAATGAGTTACTTTCGAATAGGGGGACTGACTAGATGGATACGTTAATTTTTGAAGTTGGTACAGCTTTAGTTTTAGTGGCAATTGCGGCGGTAATTGCTGGAAAGTTTAAATTCTCAGTAATTCCTTTTCTAATTGTTCTCGGGATGTTAGTAGGTCCGCACGCACCGACAATAGGTGTTATCGATCTCAAATTTATTGAAAGTGCAAGTGTAATTTCCTTCCTTGGACGGATTGGTGTTCTGTTCCTTCTGTTCTACCTAGGACTAGAGTTCTCGATGAAAAAACTAATTAAATCTGGACGTTCTATTGCGATTGGCGGAACAATCTATATTTTAATTAACTTTTCACTTGGATTATTATACGGATTTATAATGGGATTCCCTTTACTAGAAATCTTAATTATTGCGGGTATTATTACGATTTCTTCTAGCGCTATCGTTGCAAAGGTGTTAGTGGACTTAAGAAGAACTGGTAATAATGAGACCGAATTAATTTTAGGAATTATTATGTTTGAAGATATATTCCTTGCTGTATATTTATCAGTCGTTTCAGGCTTAGTTCTTGGGGATCATGCTTCATTCTTAGGTGCTCTTACTTCAATTGGAATTGCTTTAGGATACATGCTTCTCTTCTTTATTGTAGCTAGAAAGGCGACGCCGTTATTAAATAAATTGCTCAATATTAGTTCAGATGAAATTTTCATTATTGTAGTATTTGCTTCGTTATTCTTTATTGCAGGTTTCTCGGAAACAATTCACGTTGCCGAAGCAATTGGAGCACTTCTTTTAGGATTAGTTTTCTCTGAGACAGAGCATAGTGACAGAATTGAACATCTTGTTGTTCCATTTAGAGACTTTTTCGGAGCTATTTTCTTCTTCAGTTTCGGATTAAGCATTGATCCGTTTTCATTAGGCGGAGCGATATGGTTAACGTTAGGTGCTGTCCTTCTTACAATCATCGGAAACTTTGTTGCAGGAATGATTGCAGGGCGACAAGCTGGATTATCTCATAAAGCATCAACAAATATTGGATTAACAATCGTTTCAAGAGGAGAATTCTCCATCATTATGGCCAATATCGGCATCGCCGGTGGTTTAATGTCAGTCTTGAAACCATTCTCGGCACTATACGTGCTTATACTATCCATCTTAGGTCCACTTCTGACGAAAGAGTCAAAGAATGTATATAAATTTTTAAATAAAATCTTTAAGTGGGATACGAAGACTAGCTAATTTTAAAAAAATAAAAGTACAAGATATTTACTGCTTGTACTTTTATTTTTTGCAATGAAAACAGTAAAGAGAGGTACATGATGTTAGGAGAGTTGATTCATTCCGTTTTAGTTTTTCTAGAAGGGCTTGGTTATTGGGGAATTATGCTTGGATTGATGTTAGAGGTTATTCCGAGTGAAATCGTATTGTCTTATGCAGGTTATTTAGTATCAACAGGAAGCATTACGTTTTGGGGCGCTGTCGCGTTCGGTACAATTGGTGGTGTAATCGCACAACTATTCATTTATTGGATCGGTCGGTACGGAGGAAGACCCGTCCTTGAGCGATATGGAAAATATATTTTAATTCAAAAGAAACATATTGATTATGCTGAAGATTGGTTTAATCGTTACGGAACTGGCGTTATTTTTACAGCGCGTTTTATTCCTGTTGTGCGTCATGCTATTTCGATACCAGCGGGTATTGCGAAAATGTCACATGCTAAGTTTATTACGCTAACTACATTAGCTGTTATTCCATGGTCAATTGTATTTGTATATTTAGGTTTTAAATTAGGAACAGAGTGGGAAAGTATTAATAAAGTAGCTGGGCCATATGTGAAATACTTTGCAATTGCAGCTATTGTTTGTGCAATTGGTTACTTTGTATTAAAAAAAGTGATGAAAAAAAAGTGATTACGGAAAAGGAATCTATGTCGGTATAGATTCCTTTTTTATTGGCATTTTTTCAAGGATGAAAGAATACGTTTAATATTTACCATATTGTGGCATACATATAGAAAAAGGTGCTTGGAAAGGGGAATAAAGAAAAATGGAACTCCAGTTTCAAAATGTATATCAACAGGTGGAGAATTGGTATGTGTTGGATTCGGAGCTTCCTTGGGATGTCAAAAGGCTTAGAGATGATTTGTTTTCAATGATTGAAGTATGTAAAACACCAGTTATTTTTTGTGATACGTGTGATGCGAATCATGTGCTTCTATCATTAGGAGAAGAAGAAGAGGAATTCTTATTCCCAGTAGGTGGTTTTTATCATAAAGAAAAACAATTAATTTTTGTTTGCATATGGGAAGAGTATGAGCAGGTGCTCAAAACACTACTGCATGAGTTTCGCCATGCGATGCAGCATAAGAGGGAAGTATTGTATGTTGGAAGTGAATTGTACGAAGATAGATGGATTGAGAAAGATGCGAGAAAGTTCGCGGAGAGGAAGTTAGATGAATATAAAAATAGAAAGTTAATATAAAGCATAGTGAAGAAATGGCACTGTGCTTTCTTTATTAATTACTAAAAGTAAGTGATTGACTTTTATAAAGTTTAGTTCTAAACTAATGGTATGAAATGAGCGAGGTGATAGAATGAAGACAGAAGATAGACTCGGATTACTATTATGGTTTCGTTTATCACGTTTTTATAACAAAAGTATTCGTGAGACGAATCAGCATTTGAAAGAATGGAATGTATCTGCCGCTCAGTTTGATGTGCTAGCTCAAGTTGGAGGACATAATCGTCTAACGCAGCAAGAGCTCGGAAATAAACTATTTGTTACGAAGGGAAATATCACGCAGCTATTAAATAAAATGGAGCAGCTGGAGTGGATTCATCGTGAACAAGAAGGTACTACAAAATATATTTCGTTAACAGAAAAGGGAAAAGCTTTATATGAAGAAATCGTCCCGCCTCAAGAAACGTTCCAAGCGGAGCAGTTTCAAAATTTAAATGTAGAAGAACAACATCAATTATTACAATTACTAAAAAAATTACAGTGAGAAAAATTTTCGAAAAAAATCTTGAATTCGAGATAATGTGAGGTGAAGGATATGTTTAGAAAAGTTGATCATAAAAATATGGGAAGAGCAAATCACGGTTGGTTAAATACACATTTTCATTTTTCCTTTGCGAATTACTATAACCCGAATAATATGAACTTTGGAGCATTGCGTGTAATTAATGATGACCTAGTAGCGGCACAAACTGGTTTTGATATGCATCCGCACCGCGATATGGAAATCATTTCGTACGTTGTAGATGGTGCTTTAACACATGAGGACAGCATGGGGAACCGCGGAACAATTGAGCGAGGACATGTTCAATATATGAGTGCTGGCACAGGTGTATTTCATAGCGAGCATAATTTAGGAAATGAAACACTACGTTTATTACAAATTTGGATTTTACCAGATCGTGCGGATCATAAACCAAACTATGGTGAGTTTACATTTGATTGGAGTAAGCGTGAAAATGAATGGTTCCATATGGTATCTCCAGTAGAAGGAGAGGCACCAATTCGTATTCACCAAGATGCGAATTTATATTCCTTATCGTTAGATAATGGAAAAGAAATTCATTTTCCTGTGCAAGAAGGTCGTCAATTGTACCTTGTACAAATTGAAGGAAGTAGTGTAATAAATGGTGAAAAGCTTGTTATGCGTGATGCAGCAGAAGCGATAGAAGAGGATATTCATATTGAAGCGAAAGAACGATCACACTATTTAGCAATCGAATTGAAAAAATAATAGAACGTTTATGGAAAAGAGGACATGGAATGGATGTCCTCTTTTTTTGAGTGGAATTGTCAGAAAAAATTTTCTCAATATTTAGAAAAAGGTATTAGCCCGGAAAATAAGAATTGTATAAAAGTGTCAAAAATCTTTATGGGAATGGGGAATGTTATAGTGAAAAAGCAAGTCATTTCATCAGCATTAGCGTTAACTGTTATAGCCGGAGGATTTGGAACATTTGGAGCAACGACAACGAAAGCGGAAGAACAAAAAATTCAATATCATCAAGAATTTAAAACACCTGCATACATAGGTGAAGAATGGAAAGCACCGGAAGGACTAGATAAAAAAGAGACGGTCTTTCAATATTTAGAGAGTAAGAAAGATATGTTTAAATTAGCAGGAAATATTGATAAACACTTCAATGTCGTTGGAGAGGAAAAAGATGCTGAATCTGGTACGACACATGTGAAGTTAGTTGAGAAGCATAATAACATTCCTGTGTATGGTTCAGATCAAACTGTTACACTTGATAAAGAAAATAATGTAAAAGCATTCTTCGGACAAGTTATTCCGAATTTAGAGGATAAAAATATTCCTGCGTTTGCAAATATTAGTGCAGAGCAAGCTGAAACGATTGCAAAGGCAGATATTGAAAAAGAAGTTGGTAAAGTAAAGAATTATGACGGTGTGAAAAAAGATTTATTTGTGTATGAAAAAGATGGAAACTACTATCTTGCATATCTAGTTAAGGCATCGATTTCAAAACCAGCTCCAGGCTATTGGCATTATTTTGTTGATGCAACGAATGGAAATGTGATTGAGAAATATAACGCTGTAGATCACATTACAGGATTTGGTTACGGAGTATTAGGCGATAGACAATCATTTGAAATTGCTCAAGATGAGAAAACAGGAGCGTTCAACTTATTTGATGGTAAACGAGGACAAGGTGTTCATACATTTGATGCAGAAAATATGGATGAAAACTTGTTTAATTTATTCTCACAATGGCTTGGATATACAGGAGAAGAGGTTGAGAGTAAATCTAAGTTCTTCGAAGATAAAGCAGCGGTTGATGCGCATGTAAATGCAGGAAAAGTATACGATTACTACAAAAAGACATTTAATCGTAACTCTTTCGATGATAAAGGTGCGAAGCTTATTTCTACTGTTCACGTCGGAGAAAGCTGGAATAACGCAGCTTGGAATGGTGTGCAAATGATGTATGGTGATGGCGATGGAAAAACATTCATTCCATTATCTGCGGGACTAGATGTTATCGGTCATGAATTAACGCATGCTGTAACTGAACATACAGCAAACCTTGTTTATAAAAATGAGTCAGGTGCGTTAAATGAATCGTTATCTGATATTATGGGTGTCATGGTTGAGAAGAAGAGCTGGGATTTAGGTGCTGATATTTATACACCTGGAAAACCTGGTGATGCACTTCGTTCTCTGAAAGATCCAGCATCTATTCCAAATCCATTAAAACCAGGTGAAGGTTACCCAGATCATTACAATAAACGCTACACTGGAACAGCTGATAATGGCGGCGTTCATATTAACAGTAGTATTAACAATAAAGCTGCATATTTAGTATCTGATGGCGGAGAGCATTACGGCGTGAAAGTAGCTGGAGTAGGCCGTGAAGCGACAGAAAAAATTTATTACCGTGCTCTTACGAAATATTTAACTGCAAACTCTGACTTTAAGATGATGCGTCAAGCTGCTCTTCAGTCAGCTGAAGATTTATATGGTAAAAACTCTAAAGCTGTACAAGCTGTAACGAAAGCTTATGATGCAGTAGGCGTAAAATAATAAGAGAAAAAGACCTGACTAGGATGTCAGGTCTTTCTTTATCCCGAATTAACGGGCAGTAAGACCCCCGCCTCAAAATTCAGCGGAAGCAAAGAAGTTAGGTGGGGGATGAACAAACCCCCCACTGATTAAAGTTTCACTTTATTTAGTCGCGAATACCTAATGCGATTTTTGCCATACGTGACATGCGTTCTTTAGACCAAGGCGGATTCCAAACGACATTTACTTCTATTTCATTGACTTCAGGTACGTTCGTTGATAATACCTTTTTTACGTCTGATACAATTTGCCCAGCCATTGGACAACCGATAGAAGTCATCGTCATCGTAATGACAGCATTATTATTTTCATCTGCTGTAACGTCATAAACTAATCCAAGATTAACAATATCAACACCTAGTTCAGGGTCAATAACAGCTTCTAAGTTTGCATATAACTTTTCTTCAAATGCTTGTTGTGACATGTGTAGCACCCCCTACATATTAATGATATCGATTCTCATTATAACGGATATATATATAATATGCAGGGAATGAGCTCAAAAAAATATTCCTCTTGAAAGAGGAATATTTTTTGAAAGCTATTCAGTTTTGAAATGAGATACGAGTTGATCTAATTCTTGAACTGTTTGTTTCATTTGTCTAGCAGTTACAGTCATCTCATTCATAGTAATGACCTTTTGCTCAGCAGATTGTGCTGTTGCCGCTGTTTCACTAGATACTTCAGTCGAAATAGAAGCGATGTTATTCAGTGAAGCGTTCATTTCTTCAGCGCTTGCAGCCATTTCCTCAGCGGTTGCTGAGATGTCTTGCATTTGAGTAGATACTTTATTTACTTGTTCTACAATCGTTGTGAAAGAATTTCCAGCTTCACGAATGACATGAATGCCTTCAAATGCTTCCGAACGGCCTTGGGACATCATGGAGCTCGCAGTTTCAGTGTCTTGTTGAATTTGATGTAGTAGTTGGTTAATATCTGTTGCCGCTGTTTTAGATTGTTCAGCAAGTTTTCGAACTTCGTCAGCTACGACAGCGAAACCTTTTCCTTGTTCGCCAGCACGAGCTGCTTCGATAGATGCATTTAAAGCAAGTAAGTTTGTTTGTTCTGCGATATTAGAAATAGATTGTACAGCTGTATCAATATATTTCGTGTGGGTGATTAGACGTTCGACCACTTCTGACGTAGCATTTACCGCGTCGTGTATCGTTGTCATTTGTGAAACGGATTTTTGAATAACTGAACTTCCATCGTTAGCCTGTTCAGATGTAGTTACAGCAAGTTCAGTTACAGATGAAGCAGATTCAGCAATACGCTGAACGCTTACTGTCATATCGTCCATTGCAGTTGAGCTTTCTTCCATACTAGAGGCTTGCGATTGAATATTTGCATTTAAGCTAGACATCGAGCTTTGAACTCTTATTGTCGCCTCGCGTGATATATTCGTCTTTTCTAGCATATTTTCAGAAGCGTTTTGTACTTCTACGGATGTTTTTTGAACACGATTGATAATATGTTGTAGGTTTTCTAACATTTTATTAAATGATGTTGCAATCGTACCAATTTCATCATTACTACTTACCTGTAGGCGGGCTGTTAAGTCACCTTCTTGAGATGATAATTCTTTTAGTTTACTATCAATTTGTTGAATTGGTTTTACAAGTTTACCAGAGAACCACCATGCAAGAGCGATAGCTACGATAATACAAATAACAAGTGATAAGAAGACAACATATTCAATTTGTAGTGAAGATTGATCAATTTTTTTGATAGATTGATCACGTAACTTAGCTTGTTCATTACTATAATTTGTGAAGTCACCAATTACTTTATAAACAGAGCCATTCTCTGTAGAAGCTACTTGTAAAGCTTCTTCCCACTTTTGTTCTTTTGCAAGGGTGAAGACTTTTTCTTCAATAAATTTTCTCCAAGTGGACCCTAAATTCATTGTATCTTTCACGGATTGAGAAATATTTGGATTAGAAAGAAGTTTATCTTTTGAATCCTCCAGACGTTTACTCATCTCGTTAAACTTGTCTAATTCTACTTGATCGTGTTGTAGTAAATAACCTCTTAAAGCAGAAAGTTGTACTTGATAAGCGTCTCCACGCTCTTTCAATTCTGTTGCTAGAGGAGAAATTTCTTTTTGTAATGTTTCAGCTTTACGAGATTGGTCAATAGCAAAAAATAAAATAAAAGCTAAGGCGATGCCAAATAAAGCGCAAATCGTTCCCATCATGAACATTAGTTTTTTTCGAATGCTAATAAAATTCATATGATAAAAAGCCCCCTTTGTGAAATCTTAGTATTAGAATTAATTAATGTAAAAAATCGAAAGAAAGCTTTACTCCATCTGGAATAAAGCTTTCCTCTTTCCTCTAGGAATTATAGCAGACGTAATGAGAGATAGAAAGAGATATTTTAAGGTTAAAAAAAGAGAGACTGTAAATCTCTCTTTTTAACAACTTGGAGCTCATAGAAGTATAAAGGAAAGTTTCGCTTTAAACGTTTGTTTTGAAATGAGAAACGAGAACCTCAAGTTCTTGTACGGTCGTTTTCATTTCAGAAGCTTTTTTAGCAACGACACTCATTTTATTTACTTGGTCACCAGCCGAAGTTGCTGTTTGTGATGTTTCGGCGGCAACTTCATTTGAAATAGAGGCGATGTTATTTAAAGCTGCATTCATTTCTTCTGAACTTGCGGCCATTTCTTCAGCAGTTGCAGACATTTCTTGCATTTGTGTAGAGACTTTGTTAATGTGGTTAACAATTTCCGAGAATGAAGATCCAGCGGTACGAATGACTGTAATCCCTTCCGAAGCCTCTGACTGACCTTGTGTCATCATTTCATTTGCTATTTTTGTGTCAGCTTGAATTTGATGAAGTAAATGGTTAATGTCAGTTGCTGCTAGCTGAGATTGTTCAGCAAGTTTTCGTACTTCATCGGCAACAACGGCGAATCCTTTTCCGTGTTCGCCAGCACGTGCTGCTTCAATTGAAGCATTTAAAGCGAGTAAATTCGTTTGTTCCGCGATATTAGAAATGGATTGAAGTGCAGTATCAATATGATTTGTATGTGTAATGAGTCGCTCTACTACTTGTGATGTAGCGTTAACAGCTTCGTTAATTGTATGCATTTGTGTAATAGATTTCTCAATGACTTTATTCCCACTATCTGCTTTTTCTGAAGTTGTAACAGCTAGGCTAGCAACAGTAGAGGCAGATTCTGCAATACGCTGAACACTCGTTGTCATATCGTCCATTGCAGTTGAACTTTCTTCGATGCTTGAAACTTGTGAACGAATATTATACGCAAGAGCATTCATAGTTTCTTCGGTTTTTGCTGTATTTTCCATAGAAGCAGTGGTTTCGATAAACACATTTTCAGACGCTTCTTTTACACTTGTGGATGTTTGTTGCACTTGTTTTATGATACGTTGTAAGTTAGCGAGCATTTGATTAAAGGAATTGGCGATATCACCAATTTCATCTTTACTCGTTACGTGTAATCTAGCAGTTAAATCGCCGTCTTGAGAAGCTAATTCTTTTAATTTCTCATCAATTTGTCGTATCGGTTTAACGAGTTTACCAGAGAACCACCATGCTAATAAAATAGATGTTAACGTACATGTAATGAGTGAGAAGAAAATAATATATTGAATAAGAGATGAAGAAGACTCAACGTCAGCAATTAATGCGTCACGTTTATCATTTTCTTCATTTGCATATTTAGTAAAACGACTTAAAAGATCGTTTACATAATCGGTTTGAGCTAAAGCGATTTTGGACGCTTCGTCCCATTTTCCTTCGCGAGCGAGAGGGAGGACTTCATCATCTATGACGCTTCGCCATTTTGCTCCCATTAAAATCGCCTCTTTCATTCCTTCTGGGAGTTTTTTATCACTTGTTACTTTCTCTCTAGTATCAGCAAGTTTTTTTCCTTCTCGGTTGAATTTATCCAATCCTTTTTGATCATGTGACAGTAAATATTCTTGTAAACCGGCAACTTGTGCTTGGAACCAATCACCACGTTCTTTTAAAATTGTTGCTCGTTTTGATACATCATTTTTTAACGTTTCAATTTCGCCTGCTTGGTTCATAGCGAATGAAAGAATAACAATAAGAGCAATACTAAATAAAGAAGAAATACTTAAGAGTGTGAACAGTAGTTTTTTCCGAATACTAACATATTTCATCGTTACCCCTGCCTTTAAAAACTATTTATTATGATTTATAAATATTAAGAACGACATTAATAAAAACATCATTATGAAGTTATTAATCTGTTCAATGAAAATTATAGCAGATAATGGAAGATGGCAGATTAATATGAGTAAATGTTCTTAAAATGTATACATTTGTATATCAAAAAGTTCATAAATAAAAATGAGCAATGCTATTGTAATTTGAAATAACATCATGTATACTTCTAATTAGTTGATAACGATTATCAGTATCAACTGTAACATTACTCTTCGTTATGTTGGTCATACCCCTTTTTGACGACGTAAGTCAGAGACGAAATGTTGAAATATCTTGTGTCCTATTCTACAGAATTATGGTAATCTCCAACCTCAACTTATATGCGTGAGCATGCAAAAAGGATCCTATCCGTGAAGGGATCCTTTTTTGCATGCTGTCGCAATTAATGTATATAAACCAGGCACACGATCTTCAATTTCTTCCGGTGCAGTAGAAGGGAAGACCCACCTTTGATGAGACCCGTGTTCTTCAACTAGTTTTTCAATTTTAAAATGTTCTTCCGCAAGTGTTGTAATAATTTCTCCTAGCGTCCAGCGACGGATGGTTGTTTTAGGTAATGATTCTTTCTGCGCTTCTGTAAGAAGGATGCTATAAGCAACATCATCTTCAATCAATTCTTCATCGAAATAATTTCCATTGGCCCGAAATGATGGGTGGTCTACTCCTAATAATTTTGTGTAAACAGGATGATAGTCACGAAGGATAAGTGTTCCATCTCCTTTAAGCATGGTAGCAATTTTTTGAAAGAGCGGTTTTAAATCTAGAAAGTAATGGAGTACACCAAGTTCCAGTAATACGATATCAAATGATTCGGAGAGCTGTACATTTAGTACATCAGAAACGACATACTGGATAGAGACACCTGCTGCTTCCGCAAGTTCATTTGCATATTTTGCATTACTTGCCGAAATATCAACAACTGTTACGTCAGCGCCTAAAAGAGCGAGAGCAACGGCTTTATTACCTTTTGAACCGAGTAAATTAATAATATGTTTTCCTTTTGGAGATTGTATGTAGGGTAAATAGTGATCTACCTCGCGCACGGGATCTTCCATAAGCTTTTTTGCATAATCGGCTGGTGCACCGTGGCGATTCGTCCAAGCTTCATAAGCAGCTGCATTCCAGCTTTTTTCATTACGTGTGCTTAGTTGTTTTTGATTCAATCGTATCACTCCTTTTGTGAACGTATAGTTATTCGGCAGGGGGATGGGATTTCCTTTTCTTTCTAGATAAAAGTTTGATTTTTCTGTGATTAAGTCGTACAATACTTGTTATACGTAAAAGCGTTGAAAAGGAAAAGTAGGATGAACACATTCTTTCCAGAGAGCTTCGGTAGCTGAGAAGAAGCAAGAATATTCATTTGAACAATGGCCTTTGAGCTTCGTTCTGAACTTATCAAATGATAATAGTAGGCGGCGACGAGAGTTGGTACTCGTTATCAAAACCACAGTATAAGAGCATATAGCTCCGTACTTGTTAAGGCTAATTATGTGAGTAATTGGCGAAATAAGGTGGTACCGCGACTGTTTATACAGCCCCGCCCTTATCTTTTTTAAGATAAGGGCGGGGCTTTTTATATTTAAAAGGAGGAATATAAGATGAGTATTTTCATTGGAGGCGCTTGGCCGTATGCAAATGGTTCGTTACATCTTGGACATATTGCGAGTTTGTTACCTGGAGATATTTTAGCACGTTATTACCGGGCAAAAGGTGAGAATGTGTTGTATGTTTCAGGAAGTGATTGTAATGGAACACCGATTGCAATTAGGGCAAAACAAGAAGGGGTGACGGCGAAGGAAATTGCTGATAAGTATCATGAAGAATTCCAGCGATGTTTTCATAAACTTGGTTTTACGTATGATTGCTATACACGTACAGATAGTGAGCACCATCATGAAACTGTTCAAAAAGTGTTTTTACGTTTATTAGAAGAAGATTATATTTATAAAAGGACAGTGGAACAAGCGTATTGCGAAGCGTGTACGCAGTTTTTACCTGATCGTTATGTAGAAGGCATTTGTCCACATTGCCATGAAGCAGCAAGAGGAGATCAATGCGATGCGTGTTCAGCTATTTTAGATCCACTCGATTTGTTAGAAAAGAAATGTAAGTTATGTGGTAGTACGCCATCCGTGCAGGAAACAGAGCATTTCTATTTTGCATTGCATACATTTCAGCAGCAAATTAAAAGGGCTGTAGAAACTGCAAAACAAGAAGGAACATGGCGTGACAATGCGATTCAACTAACAGAGAGATATGTAAAGGAAGGATTACTAGATAGGGCTGTGTCACGTGATTTACCAATTGGGGTACCAATTCCAGTAGAAGGGTATGAAGATAAAAAAATTTACGTATGGATTGAAGCAGTGACAGGCTATTATTCAGCGAGTAAACATTGGGCTGAAGAAACAGGGAAAGATGATCAAGAGTTTTGGGGTAGAGAAGCGAAAACATATTATGTGCACGGAAAGGATAATATTCCGTTTCATTCCATCATTTGGCCAGCGGTATTACTTGGAATAGGAGAAGGAGCAATTCCTCGTCATATCGTTTCAAATGAATATTTGACAGTTGAAAAAAGAAAGTTATCTACAAGTAAAAACTGGGCAGTATGGGTGCCGGACATATTAGAACGCTACAATCCAGATTCTATTCGTTACTTTTTAACAGTCAATGCACCAGAAAATCGTGATACTGATTTTTCATGGCGTGAATTCATTTACAGTCATAATAGTGAATTGTTAGGTGCATACGGAAACTTTGTGAACCGGACATTAAAGTTTATTGAAAAGTATTATGATGGCATTGTACCGAATGGAATGATTAATGAAGAGCTGAAAGAGAAGGTAGAAGGATTATATATAAATGTAGGAGAATCAATTGAGCAAACTAAATTTAAAGTGGCGTTAGAAACAATATTTGATGCAGTACGTTTTGCAAATAAATACTTTGATGAGAGGCAGCCTTGGAAACAAAGGGAAGATGATCCAGTTTCATGCGAAAAAACGATTTATAACTGTGTGTATCTTATCGCTAATTTTGCAAATCTCCTTGAACCGTTTTTACCATTCTCAAGTGAAAGAGTTAGAAATACATTATCGATTGTGAACCGAAATTGGGAGCCTCAAAATACGTTGCCGAATAGAATTGATAGTGTGCAGCCACTATTTGAACGAATTGATGTAAAACAAATTGAGCATGAGATAGAAAAGCTATATGGAGCGGTAAAGTGAGATAGAGAAAAAGACCTTTCAAATACATGAAAGGTCTTTTGTTACGCACTATGCACGCTTCTATGCTTCTTTGCTTTCCTAGAGGTAAGCAGCTGAGGAGTAAAAATTCCAAGTAGTATAAAGAGTATCCCAATCCACTGCATGAAGGTTACGACTTCATGTACAAGTGTAATAGAAGCGATAATGGCCGTTGGTAATTCAGCTGCTCCTAGTATTGTACTAAGTCCTGTTCCTACTTTCGGTACACCAATTGAAAAACAAATGACAGGTACGACAACGCCGAACAATCCGAGGAAGAAAGCGTATTTCCAAAGACCGGCTTGCAGGGTACCATCCGTTAAAAAGGTTGGCGGGAAGAATAGGCATACGATCAGAGTGGCACTTGTTGTCATAAGAAAGCTTTTCGTATAAGGCGGAACTTCTGTAGCAACACGCCCACTTGCAAAAACATAGAATGAAAAAGAGACAGCGGCTAATAGACCAAAGATAATACCTTTCGTGGAAAAGTTTTGTCCGAGACCTTCAAAGACACCGCCTGCAAACAATGTTCCAGTAAATAAAATAATGATAGATATAACTTTCTCACGGTTTGGTAATGTTCGATTAGCGATTGCTTCTATAACGACACCAATCCATGTGAACTGGAAGAGTAGGACAACAGCGATAGACGCTGGTAGTTCTTCTACAGAAATAGCGTAGAAGATACCAGTCATACTCATTGTTGTGCCAACTGTTAGTAAGGAAAAGAATTGCTTTTTTGTTACTTTATGACGTGAAACGAAAAGAACGAGCAGAAGAAGCCCGATCCATCCGAAGACATATTGTCCCCCTAATAGTTGATGTGCTGAAAATCCATCAATGAATCCGAGTTTGAAAATAGTTGAAAGTACGCCGTAGCTACAAGCTCCGAATAAAACAAGTAATGAATACTTAAATTTCTCCATGAAAATCCTCCTTTTAAATAATAAAAAACGCCCGCTATCCAAATAAGGATAACGGGCGAACGAAACAGAGTAAGATACTCTACAAAATTCCGCCATTCATACGAAGTATGAATTTGGGGTATGAAATTGTAGTAGGTTTTTTACATTGCTTTTGGGAATACAATAGAACATTTTACACCTTGAGGCGTGTTTTGTATCCCATAAGGAAACTGATGTTTATCTAATATTTGTTTTACAATATATAGCCCAAGGCCACTACCTTGTACTAATCCGTGTTTGCCAGGGTTTGCGCGATAGAATGGCTCAAATAAATGGGCGAGTTTATCCTCATCAATTTGTGAACCTGTATTTAATACTTCTAATGCATAACCGTTTGGCTTTTCATAAAGCTTTATATATACATGCTGATGGTCAATTGTGTAATGAATTGCATTTGAAATAATGTTAAAAATAGCAGTTTGAATAAATTTAGGGTCAGCTAGAATTTGTACATCTTGCTTAATGTTAGATTGAACATTTAATTGCTTTACAGATACAAAGTAATCTACTTTCTTCATAACATCCTCAATAATATTAGTTAATGAGATAACTTTTAAATCAGGTTTAAATTGAGGGTTTTGTATTTTGGATAATTCCGACATTTTTTCCGTTAATATGTTAATGTCTTGCATCATTTCATAGGAACGTTTTAAATATTTATCTCTATCTTTATAAGCTCCAATTCCGTGAATCATGCCATCGAGTTGTCCCATAACTGCCGCGATTGGTGTTTTTAATTCATGGGATACCATAGACATAAATTCTTTACGAGATTGTTCTAACTGTTGTTCCTTTTTGAGTTCATTTCTTAAATCTTGATTGCTTGCATGTAAATTCTTCACTATATTTGGGATCTGTGAAGCAGCTACTTGCAAATTAAAATCTGTTTGATCTGTATTTTTGTTAAGTAGCTTTTTATCTGAGAAATCAAGATTCATAATATCTTTTAAAGCATCACTCATAAATTGAAAAGGTTTGGCAATTAGTTTCGTATAAATTAAAGATCCGAGTAAAGATAATGCAAGCATTGTCGCACCAATATGTGGAGCTAATTGCTGCAGTGCATCTGCTAATTTTGGATAATCTTGTGTATCATTTGTGTTATTTGCTGCATTTTGTTTATGTAAGGCATCATTAGTAGCGACTTGCTTTTCCGTTTCTGTAAGTGGAGTAGAAGTGCTGTTTTCCCCCGCAATATTTTGGGTATGTTCTTTTGCTTTTACAGTTTGGCTAGGCTGCAAAAGGTGATTTATGGCTGTGGAGAGTGCTTTATAATCTATAGTAGAAGATTGGAAATTGGAAATCATACTCTCTGAAACAGCCTTACTTTGATTCGTTTTACTTTGGTCGTTTTGTTTGTCTGAATCCGCTTGTTCTGTAGACAGCGCTCCATTTTCTTTTGCAAAACGTTCTTTATCGTAGTTCGAAGCTAGAAAATAAATAATTTGATAAAGACAAAGTGATAAAAGAATACAAAATAATAAGGTTTTGATGAAAATATTTTTGGTGATGTTGTCTGTACTACGATTCGATTTTGTAGCCAATGCCTTTCACCGTTTTAATATAAGGAATCCCTAATTTTTTTCTTAAGTTTTTAATATGTGTATCTATAACTCTTACATCACCATAATGTTCATAGCCCCATACCTTATTCAGCAAATCACTTCTTGATAATACTTTTCCCCGATTTTGCAGTAAAGTATATAAAATTTCAAATTCTTTTGTTGTTAATTCAATTTGATTACCATGAACATAAGCGGCATAGGCTGTAGAATTTAACATCAATTCATGGAATTGTAGTATAGTTGCAGCTTCTGCTTCCTTCGTTGCTGCCCTTCTTAATACAGCCTCTACACGTTTAATAAATACGGTGTAATGGAACGGTTTCGTAATATAGTCATCAATACCTAACTCAAATCCTTTAATTTCACTTTCTTCATTATGTAAGCCTGTTAACATAATGATCGGTACATCAGATTGTCCTCGCATAATTTTACAAATACTATAGCCATCTATATCTGGTAACATCACATCAAGGAGGACAAGATCGTATGAATTTTTTTGGAAAAGAAGAATACCTTCTGTTCCAGCGCCAACGACATCAACAGTAAAGTTTTGTGCCATTAGAAATTCACGAATCAGTTCTTGTATATCTGGGTTGTCTTCAATCACCAGTATATGCGTCATAGTAACACCTCCTAAATAACGCTTTTTACTGCAATATTCGAATTCATCATTTTTTGGATAACTCAAATTGTTTATACATATAATAAGCCCCCGCTATAAAGTCATCATGAAAGTAGCAAGGGGAATGGTTTAGAGAAACTGAATATTTCAGAATTACATTAGTTCTATTATAGTATGTATTGTAAAATTTATAAAATATTATAACTGTATAATTTTAATATCCATGTTTATCAATGTTTTGATATTGCTTAACGAAACCTATTCTTATTATATATGTAAATACAGTTGTTTTGCTACTGTAAATGAATAAATAAAATAAGCCAAGATATAAAATTCTTGGCTACACATAAATCTTGTTTTTAGGTTATTTTACAGTGACGGTAGCTTGCTGCTGAATACGCTCAAATAACCAGTGTATATCATTGTTATACATACGAATACAACCAAGTGTTGTCCATTTGCCGATTGCTTGATTATTGTTAGTACCATGAATCGCATAAGTTGTTCCGTAAGTTCCTGCCATGTTTAATCCGAGCCAACGGTCACCAAGTGGATTACGTGGATCGCCGCCTTTAATTTTTCCTGTATAGTAAGGACGGTTTTTAATTTTATTAACGATTTGAAAAGTACCTTTAGGCGTAGGTGTGGCTGCTTTTCCAGTAGCGACAGTAAAACTCTTTATAAATTGTCCATTTTGATAATAATCCATTTTATTTAACTGTGTGTTCACGATAAGCTGATCGTTTGTTGTAGCTGCCTCAGCATTTGTGAATGGAATAGTTAAAAATCCTAATGATAATAGTGCGCTTAATAATAGTTTTTTCATTATATTCTCCTTTTTACTATTGTAATAGTCTTACATACAATGAATTTGCAATCCTCGTAATACTTTATTTACATTTTCATCTAATGTTTCAAAGAACGTAGTAATCTTTGGATTTTGTTTGTTGTTTTTATCAATAAGTAATCTTTCATTTAGTAAAAGTTCACCATGTAGTCCAAAACTTTGAACTTGAATATTTAGCTCATCTTCAGTTTCAGAAATAATTGGTAAGAAGTAGTGGAAAGCTTTCGTTGGAATGATGTAGCTTTTACCAATCATGCTTTCTTGATTTGAATTAATCCATTTTTTCGTAACAATCTTAATGTTCTTTTTTGAAACGATAAAAGACAGTGTTGTAGATTTTGTTAAACTTACGTCAAATTCACTTGTTTCACATATGTGTAAATTAAAAACGGTTTTATTTTGATGAGATTCAACATTTGTATTAATAAAATCATGCATTTTATAAGCTTCCATTTCTTATTCACCCTTTTTTCAATTTCGAAAAACTACTTATATTTATTCAATTTAATGCTTAGTCATATATTAGTTAAATTTTTCAACAAATTCCGATATAATCTTACAATACGTATATGAAGCTAATATGAAGTTAGTATGAGTTTGTGGTGGTTTTTTATTGAGAACAAAATAAGGTGACTTTAAGTGTTAAAAACTGGATAAAAAATGCATATTAATGCCCTTGTGTCGTCTGATATATAGTTGTTAGCTTATTTTAAAACGATAATGGATAGCAGCAAATAATGAACAGAAAACTTTAGTGTGAGCCTTACAAAAATGTAATAAAAATGTAAGCTATTGTGATAGTTATTTCGACAATTTTTTTATACAATAATAGTAAGAAGTTGTACGTGATTGAAAGGAGAGATGACATGGAATGGGTTCATGAATTATTTCAGCAGTACGGGTACTATGTTGTACTTGTTGGTTTGCTGTTAGAATATATTGCACTTCCGTTTCCGGGAGAGCCAACGTTAGCATATGCGGGGTTTTTAGCACAGAAGGGCGATTTAAGTTTACCGATTTTAATTATCCTATCCTTTATTGGGACAAGTGTAGGAATGACAATTCAATACTTTTTAGGAAATAAATTAGGTATGCCCTTTATTCAAAAGTATGGGAAATACGTATTTTTAACACAAAGAAAAATCGACTTAACAAGAATGTGGTTTGATAAGTATGGATACTTCCTTATTTTTATCGGTTTCTTTATTCCTGGTGTACGTCATTTTACAGGATATTTTGCAGGAATTATTAACTTACCATTCCGTCGTTTTGCGATTACAATTTACTCAGGTGCTCTATTTTGGGTATCATTCTTCTTAATCGGTGGTTACTGGTTAGGTGGCAACTTACATGATCTTTTTGGAGTGCTAGAAGATCATATCGGTAAAATCATTGTTGGAGTTATCGTTATTGTAGCAATTACGTTAGGAGTACGTTTCCGCAAACAGCTAAAACGAGTATTGTTACAAAACGCAAGTTAATATGGAATCCATTCTATGTCAGAATTTAGGAAAGCAGTGCAGACGCACTGCCTTTTTATTTTATATTCCAATCTATTCTCAACTTTCCTTTTAACTTATTGCCATTAACTATAATGTAATACGTTCCCGTCTTAATTGCTGCAAATTGGTATGTATTAGGACCGTTTGAAGCTAAATAATTTTCTTCCTCTTGAAACTCACTAGCCATTTTTACGGCTCCCATGTAGCCATCCGGATTTTCAGCTCGTGATTCAATGGTAAATTCTAATATGTCACCTCGTTTTAGTTCAATGGGGACTTTATGTTCACCACTAAAATGTTGAAAAGATGCTTCGAAAGAGTTTTCTGTTTTTGTTTCGACCCATTGTTCTTTTGATGTTCCAACCTTTTCTAGATCGATAAAGTTGATTGTGATAAATATAATAAGCATAATGCCTGGCACGACATATTGTATCCACTTGAGTTTTGTTGCTATAACTGCACATAAGTAGAAAAAAAGAGAACACACTGCTCCAATTGATCCGAGAAACAAGAACTGTATTAGACTAGCTTCTTTAAATATTAGGAATGGAAGAGAAAATAAATAGCCGCAAAAAATATAAAGGCATAATGTCGTCAGTCTTGTATATGTTTTTAATTTCAATTTATCGATGCAAATAGAACAAAAAATTGCATACGCCGCAAGAATAGGAGCGAAGGGAACATAAAGTAGTTCTCGTAATCCAGCTAAGAAACTATATAATGTTTGTTGACTAGTTGTTAAGAGAAGCGTGCTAATAAGTAATAATAATAATAATAAAGCTGCTGTAAGCTTAGTAAGAACGTAAGAAAAGGTAGATGTTTTCTTCATATGGAACCTCCTTTGTTTAATATTTCACATTCATTATATAAGTTATTTTCATCATAATACATCTTTATTTTTGTCAATTATTATAGTCGTAATGACAATTATAATTGACAAAAATAAGGATATTATTTACAATTTTAATTAAATAAATGAAAAAGAGGGAAGACATGAAGCTTCAAAATCGAGTGAGGGAATTGCGAGCAAAGCATCGTTTATCACAAGGGGATTTAGGGAAAGCGATTGGATCATCACGGCAAACGATTAGTTTAATTGAGCGCGGGGATTATGCACCATCTATTGTATTGTCGCTAAAAATCGCACAAATTTTCAACGTACCGGTGGAGGAAATATTTGCGTTAGTGGAGGGGGAAGATGGAGATGAAGAGTAATCGAAAAAAACAATTTGATGTTGTGGGGAAAATAGCATTAAGTATGATGGGTGGCTTTTTAACATCTTATATAGCTTTAAATTTACTCTCGGATGAACCGAGAAAATTATCATCTAATACATTTATAGGTGTATGTACTATTTTTGGAATCGTAATGATGTACTACACTTGGAAGAATACACGTATGTTAGCGGAGGCACGCGATGAAGAAGAGAGCGTACAAGGAAGAAAATTAGGCATTATAAGTATATATTTACGTGTAGGTGATATAGTTACGCAAGCATGGTTTGTATATGCAGTTATTACATGTAGACGTGCACTGTTGCAGGATACAAATGTTTCATTTGCAGTGTGGAATTTAGTAGCTTCTATCGTCTGTTTAACTATTGTAGTGGTTATCGGGCTCATAACAAAGAATCGTTATAACAAGCTATATCCTGAACAAGGTGTAACATATATGGAATCTATGAAAATGTGGACGAAAAATGCAGATGAGGGATTAAAGCACATTGTGCATGAGGCTGGATATAAAGCGTATGAATTTACGAATACAATATTAGCATATGTATGGTGGGCTGCCGTTATATATACAGCGGCTAGTGATATCGATTTTGTATTAATTGGCCTAATCTCATTTATTTGGATATTGCATCTCGGAAAATTCATGTATGAAATGCATAGAAAAATGATTTATTAAGGGGAGAAAAAGGTGGATATTTTAAGAAGGCCAGCTGGTTCACTGACAGTGGCGCTCATTCTGTCCATTTTATACGGAGTGATCCGAACTGGGAAATTAGAAACAATGTTGAATATATGGGCATTATTGGGGATTTTTCTGGCAGTGGTAATCATTCATGAGTTAGGACATGTCGTATTCGGCGTAATAGGTGGTTTAACATTTAAATCTATGACAGTAGGGCCTATTACTGTTCAAAAAGAGAAGGGAAAAGTACGCATTCGAGAAAATAAATTATGGGCGTACTTCGGAGGCGTGGCAATGTTAATACCGCCTTCTATAGTAACACCTAACCTTTCAAAAAAATGGGCATGGATGACTTTAGGTGGACCAATTACAAGTTTACTATTTGGTATTACTTTTGGTTACATATATATGGTGAGTTATTATCAATATCTTTTATATTTTTCTGTTTTCCATTTTATAATTTTTGCGGTTACAATCGCGCCGATAAAAGGAACGCTTATGAGCGATGGTATGCAATTTCTTATTTTAATTAAAGATGATGAAAAGGCGAAGCAGCATGTATATAACATTCAAGTATCGAGTGAGTTATTTAGTTATAAGAGGCCGAAAGATTGGGATAAGAGATTAGTAGAACTTAGCGAAGATAAAATAAAAGAAAATAAAAATATAAGAGAGATCATGAGCGGACTTATGCTCGTCTTCCTTGCCCGATCGGATCAAAAGGGAATGGAAAGAGCAATACTATATGTAGAACAAGTCGCCCAACTTTCTGTCACGAAAGAAAATAAATATTTTGTTAGTAGTTTTCATAGTTGGTATCTTTTATATAAAGCTCTTTATCAGATGGATAGTCTTTCTCTGCAAGAAGCGAAGGAACATGGGAAGGCCATTACAAAAGTGGACTTACATGGGTATTATCGCACACAAGGAATTGTTAAATATTTAGAGGGCGATATGGAAGCATCCCACACTTATATGAGGAAAGCAGACAAAGAATTAAAGAGTGCCGAGAAGAGTGAAATAGGATATTTACAATTAGAGAGAGAATGGTTTGAGCAGCTGAAAGAGAGGGTATCTTACGATGGGTGAGGTATCCTCTTTTTTCTATGTCGTCTTATGCCGTTCCATAAAAAGTCTGGGGCGAGTAAAATAAGATAAGCAGAGCAAAGCTTGGAGGAATTCTAGATGGAAATTTTAACGATTATTTTAATAGTCTTGCTTATTTATGCTGTTTTTAAAGTAGCATATGTAGCATTAAAGATACTCGCGATCTTATTAGTTATCTTTTTAATCGTAGAGTTCGGCAGTAAATTGCTTGGGGGATAGGGTATGTTGTGCGTTTTGAGTGTCGAAGGGTGTCGGTAAGTCGATAACCTGTGTCGAAACGTCGATATAATGAAAAAATCGTTGATATAAGTGGAGAAACGATCGATATATTTGAAAAATCGTTGATATATTCCGGAAAGTACCGGATGGGGTATGTAGAAAAGAAGTTGCCGTAAAGGTAACTTTTTTTATTATAGTGACAGGGCATAGAGCCTACATAGGTTGCTGAAAATTGTCGGTAAGTCGATATCCCGTGTCGAAACGTCGATATAATGAAAAAATTGCTGATATAGGTGGGGAAATCGCCGATATATTTGGAGAATCGCTGATATATTTCAGTAAATACCAACAGGGGTATGAAAACCAATCTAAAAAAGCTGGAAGAATATCTTCCAGCTTACGAGTTACTTTCAATTTGGCGACCGTTCTCTTCTTCATTGTCTTGTAAAAGGTTGAATACGTCTGCTAGGCAGAATGCAATGAACCAAGTCCATAGACCGTGGAAGAAAGCTGAGCTTAATTGAAGTGGTAATGTATAGTTAGTCATTGAGTAGGAGATACATCCGCCAACGATTCCGATCATTGTTAATAACATTGTTTTTTGCGCATTTTCTTCTGGATTGAAGAGGAAGAAAATGTATCCACCTAAAATTGAAGCGCTTACAAGCGTTTCTATTCCATTAAAAATGATATTCTCTCCAAGCTGAGTGTTTGTCCAGAAGCAGATTGTTCCGCCGATAATAGCAAACAGGACAGCTATTGTATATCTTATATATTGATTCATATGTTCATCTCCTTATGTAATAAGATGATTTGGAAGTCAAAAAGGTAGGTATAGTATATTGAAGTGAATTTTAGTTGTACGTATCTTTTTATAAAAAGATCATGGAAGAATAACTAAGATGATCGGTTTTTTAAACCGTTACGTGTATGGTGTCTGAAATATACCTGACTGCTCGTTTCTTTTTGCTTGTAAAAATAAGAGAAACTTCCAAGTCTATATACTCTTTTTTTGTGAGTCTGCTTTCATTATAACACATTTAGGGCCACAATAATAGAATTATCTGATTTTGTAATAAGTGTAAAAAATAAAAATCGCAAGGAAATACCACTAACAATGCAGTTTAGTGGAAGAAGGATTTTAATTTATTATGATGAAATATGTAATCAAGGTGAGATCTAAGAAGGAGGCTTACATACTATAAAAAATATTTTGTAGCATGAATGTAAGGGAGGAGAGCTAACTTGGAGATCACAACAGAAAGATTAATAATTAGACCTTTTAAGAGTACTGATTTACAGGATGTATTTGCTATTTATAATAATGATGATACATGTAAGTTCCTATTACATAATAAGTGGACTCATGAAGACATGCAGAAAAGATTTAATAAGAAGCTAGCAAACAATGTACTTAATGAAGAATCAATATTAAGTTTGGCAGTTATATACAAGACTAAAGTAGTTGGTGATTTATCCGTATGGTACACAAATATGAAAGACACTGTTGAGATTGGTTATAGTTTTTCAAATGAAGTAGCTGGGAGAGGTTTGGCAACAGAAGCAGTAAGTAGTTTGGTATTTAAATTATTTAATGAATTTCATGTACATCGTATACAAGCTAATCTTGATGCACGTAATACAGCTTCACAAAAATTGTGTGAACGAATAGGCATGAGAAAGGAAGCCCATTTTATACAAGATTTTTGGAGTAAAAATGAATGGACAGATAGTATTGTATACGGAATGCTATCCTCCGATTTGTAGTAATAAACTTCGTGATTTTATTATGCTAAAGGGTGCGTTAGTTGAATAACAAAGGGCATAACATATTGTATATGACTAATATGTTATGCCCTTTCATTTAGTAACCTTTTTTATATGCGTTTGAAACGGCCGACAATTTCAACTGTTTCAGTAATGTTCATGAATGCTTTGTTATCCACTTGACGGATAATACGTTTCATTTCGCCTAACTCATAGCGAGTCACGACAGTGTAAATCATTTTTTTCTTATGGTTTGTATAGCCGCCGACAGCATCTACCATTGTCACCCCGCGTATGCCGTGATGCAATAGTGCGCTTTTTATTTCCTCGCCTTTTTCTGTAACTGTCATTATCGTTAATTTAATATGTTTCGTATGCACAGCATCGATAACTTTGCTGACTACAAACCGGCTAATTAACGTATAAAGCGTAATATCCCATCCGAAAATAAATCCTGCTGCAACAAGTAAGATTAAGTTGAATCCAAAGATGATTGCTCCAATTGAAATATCTCGATGTTTCGCTACAATCAATCCAACAACATCAAAGCCACCTGTTGAAGAAGCAAATCGGAATATGATTCCGGAAGCTGCTCCGCAGATTACACCACCAAATACAGAAGACAGTAAAATATCGTCTGAAACTTGGTGTACAGGGATAATGTTCATCGCTAACGATGATATAGCTACAAAGTACGCTGTTAAAAAGGTTGTCTTCTTGCCTAAGTAAAAGTGACTTAAAATAAGAAGAGGAATGTTTAGTAAAAAGATAAGTGCACCGATATTGTAGTGCATTAAATAACCGATAATCATCCCTACACCAGCGAAGCCACCGCTAATCATGTTATGCGGGATAAAGAACATATTCATAGAAATTGCATACAAAATAGAGGCTACGAAAATAACAACCAACTGTATGATAAATTCTAAGTGAAATGTTTTAGCTGCTGGGAAGGATAAAAAGGCGGTGTCGGGAACGTAATCGGCGTCTCCTAGTTGACCCATAGTATGTTTCATCTCCATATTCATTTTTGATTACAAGAAGAGAATAAAGGTTTTTTCAAAAACTGGCAATAGTTTTATTATAATGCGAAAATTTTATAAATTTCTAACAAATTAAACCTATACAAGGATACGTGTGAATATACTAAAGAAAGCGAATACATTAGTTTTTTAGCATAGTTTTCTTGAGAAAATATGCAAAATACTTTTTTGACGATAAAAGGAAATAGAGAATGTTTGTTGAATGTGCTAAAATGACCTTATTAAGGATGTGAAGCGATGGAATTTTTATTGCAGGATGCAATTCTATATATATCGTTTGTAACGACAGCACTTTGTTTATTAGAAGTTTTCTTCCTTGCTAATGTTTCTCGCTTTGTGCGTCAGCAAGCATCAAGCGGTAGACAAAGAGCTTTTAAACTAGTTAATACGTGTGAAGAGGGTACTGGTAATGTAACGCTTTTCTCTATTTTTTATAAATATGGAATGATTCGTTCTGTGCGCAGACAAGAATCCAGTGAAGAGAATGACGAGGTCGGTCCGTATACACCAATGTTTCGCTAAATAATTACGAAACATTGGAGGAATGAACATGTTAAAATCATACCGAGCTGTGCTCGTTAGTTTATCATTATTACTTGTTTTTGTTTTATCTGGTTGCAGTAATGCAGCCCCAATTGATGCACATAGTACGGGAATTTGGGATCATTATTTCGTATATCCAATCTCGTTTATGATTCAATTTGTTGCTCATCACATACCAGGAGCTAGCTTCGGGATTGCTATCATTATTATGACGCTCGTTATTCGTTCAGCCATGATTCCATTAGCTGTTTCACAATATCGTAGTCAAGCGAAAATGAAGAAAATGCAACCTGAACTGCAGAAGCTGAAACAAAAATACGGTGATGTGGGTAAAGATCTTGAAAAACAAAAGCAGTATCAAAAGGAAATGTCGGAACTAATGAAATCAGGCGGTTGGAATCCACTAGCTGGTTGCTGGCCACTATTAATACAAATGCCGATTTTCTCTGCTTTGTATTATGCGATTAGCCGAACAGAAGAGATTCGCACATCGTCATTTTTATGGGTGAACTTAGGACATGCAGATCCTTATCATATATTACCGATTATCGCAGCGTTAACGACATTTATTCAGATGAAAGTTTTCCAATCTAATATTACACCTGGAGAACAAGTACAGATGCTGAAAGTGCAGCAAATTATGATGCCAGCAATGATTTTATTTATGGGATTTGCGGCGCCATCAGGACTTGTGTTGTACTGGATAACGGGTAATTTATTTACAATGACACAAACAATTGTATTAAGAAGAATAATGGAACGTGAAGAATTACAATTACAAAAAGCTTAGAACAACGCCGCTCGAGATGAGCGGCGTTTTTTTGTTAAGTCGTTAAGGAAATGTTAAGAAACCGACATTACTATAGGAATTGTATACGAAAGTGTACATGCTTTAGAAATATGAAGGAGGAAATTTCCTATGAAGAAGAAAACAGTTGGGTATTTAGCGATTGCAGGTGCTTTATCATTCGGAATCATTGGAGGAGTCGGTATTCCGGCATTCGCGGCAACGAATACTCAAGCAGCTGAGCAGTCTACAAAAACGGCGAAAAAAGATTTAGATGACGCTACAAAACAAAAAGTAAAAACGATTATGGACGATACAAAGAAACAGTTGAAGGAGTTAGGTGTAAAGCTTCCAGAGAAAGAAAAACGTAAAGATATGTTTGCGGGATTAGATGATCAAACAAAAGAAAAAGTAAAATCAATTTTAGAGCAAGAGAAATCCGGCAAATTAACACGTAAACAAGCAAAAGAGGAATTAACGAAGTTAGGCGTGAAAATGCCAGAGAAGGTTAAGCATAAAGACATACTTGCTAACTTAGATGAAGCAACAAAAGAAAAAGCAAAATCAATTTTAGAGCAAGAGAAATCCGGCAAATTAACACGTAAACAAGCAAAAGAAGAATTAACAAAGCTAGGTGTGAAACTTCCAGAGAAAGGTAAGCATAAAGACATACTTGCTAACTTAGACGAAGCAACAAAAGAAAAAGCAAAGTCTATTTTTGAACAGGAAAAGTCCGGGAAATTAACACATAAGCAAGCAAAAGAAGAATTAACAAAACTAGGTGTGGAACTTCCAGAGAAAGAGAAGCATGAAGACATCTTTGCGGGATTAGATGAGACAACGAAAGAAAAAGCAAAAGCGATTTTAGAGAATGAAAAGAAACAATTAGAGGAATTGAACGTTGATTTACCGCACCATAAAGTGAAACTTTAATCAGTGGTGCATTTCCACTGATTATTAGTTGAACCAATCGGGCTTTTACGGGCAGTTAATATTCCAACTTCATCCTTGTATTCGCTGGATTTTAAGGTGGAAGTTTTACTGCCCGTTAATGCGGGGTAAATTTTTTATGAAAAAAGATGAGAAATAATTGAGTAAAGTCGTATCTTCCGTGTGGGCAACCGGAAGGTATGTATGTGAGGAGACTTTCTTTTAGAAAGTCTCCTCTTACTTATTGTCGTTTTTTGTTGGTAAATCGATATATTTTGAAAATCGCTGAGATAATTTTTACCGCTACGCTGTTCCAAAGATACTGGGGAATTAGAGAAATATTATAGCTTCTGTTATAATATAAGAAGAGAAACATTTCTTATGTTATATAAAAAAATATATTGATTTTTTCTAACAATTCAATATAATGAACAATAACTACAAAATTCGACATCAAGAAGTGATGATGAGGACATGATCAATTTTTTACGATTCTCAGAGAGGGAAGCCTTTGGCTGTGAGCTTCCTAATACGGAAAAATGGATTACCACCTCTGAACTGCAGCAGTGAACGGATACCTAGTAATTGCTTGCCGGCAAAAACCGTTATTTAGACTTGAGAAATTGGTGAAGTATGTTACTTTACGAATTGAAACAAGGGTGGAACCACGAATATAACACTCGTCCCTTTTTTAGGGAGGAGTGTTTTTTTATTTCATTTTTGCATCACACTAGAATTGGAAGGAGGATACGCAGCATGCATCATGATGAGAAGAACAAAATTGGTTTAACAGTAGCACTTTCTATCGTAGTAGGAACGATTATTGGATCTGGTGTGTTTATGAAGCCAGGGAGCGTATTAGATTACTCGGGGAGTTCTAATATGGCTATTCTTGCTTGGGTAATTGGTGGTCTGTTGACGTTAGCAAGTGGTTTAACAGTAGCTGAAATTGGAGCGCAAATCCCGAAAAATGGTGGGTTGTATACGTATTTAGAGGAGATTTACGGAAGTTTTTGGGGATATTTATCAGGCTGGATGCAAACAATTGTTTATGGACCAGCTATTATTGGAACATTAGGATTGTACTTTAGTTCTTTAATGATTAATTTTTTCTATTTAGATAAAGTATGGAATTTACCAATTGCTATTGGAACAGTTGTGTTCCTTGGCGTTGTAAATAGTATGGGAACAAAATATGGAGGTATCGTCCAAACGGTTACGACAATTGGAAAGATGATTCCAATCGTATTAATTGTTGTGTTAGGTTTTTGGAAAGGAAATAGCGATATCTTTAATGTAGTAGTGCCGATATCAGAAAATCAAAGTATCGGTATGGCAATTTTAGCAACATTATTTGCTTATGACGGCTGGATTCTACTTGCTTCGATTGGCGGAGAAATGAAGAATCCAACAAAGCTATTACCGAAAGCGATGACAGTTGGGATTTTAATTGTAACGGCTGCTTACGTACTAATTAACTTGGCATTATTAAATGTGTTACCAGCAGCGAAAATTGTAGACCTTGGAGAGAATGCAACAGCGACAGCTGCGGGCATGCTACTTGGAGAATATGGCGGGAAAATCATTAGTATCGGTATTATCGTTTCTATTTTCGGTTGTTTAAATGGAAAGATTTTAACGTTCCCACGTATTCCGATGTCTATGGCAGAGCGTGGACACCTTCCGTTTTCTAAGTTTATCGCAAAGGAAAGTCCAAGATTTAAAACACCAGCAAATGCGATTACTGTTGAAATCATTTTAGGAATTATTTTAATGGTTATTAGTGATCCGAATAAGCTATCTGAGATTTCCGTATTCATTATTTATATTTTCTATGTAATGACGTTTATTGGTGTCTTCATTTTAAGAAAACGTAACAAGAATAAAGAGCGTGCATACAGTGTACCGTTATTCCCGATTGTACCAATCGTTGCGATTTTAGGATCATTGTTTGTACTTGGAAGTGCGATTATTAATGATCCGGTAAGTTGTTTCTTATCAATTGGAATTGTCTTTACTGGACTACCGGTATATTGGTATTTAAATAAGAAGAACAAAACTAGTGTTTAATAATTAGAAGGCAGGCGTATGATACGCCTGTTTTTTTATTGTAAAAAAATTGTACTTGTGTTCAATTTCTTTTTTGGTTACTATAGTCGTAGTAACCAAAAAAAGAAAGCGTGGGGAAAGACTTGAATTTTCGTGTGTATATTTTAGCTATTGCGGCTTTCGTAGTCGGAACGGTTGAGCTAATTATAGGAGGAACGCTCGATCTAGTTGCCAATGATTTAGGAGTATCTATTAGTGCAGCTGGTCAGCTTATAACAATATTTTCAGTAGTATTTGCTTTATCAGGTCCGGTTTTATTGGCGATAACTGGAAAATTTGAAAGAAAAAGATTATACATTGGGGCATTATCAATTTTCTTAATCGGAAATATTATTTCAGCATTTAGTGTGAATTATGGGATGTTAATGTTCTCAAGGGTTATTTGTGCGGCGAGTGGTTCGCTTATTATTGCACTGTCAGTAACACTTGCTTCTAGCGTTGTAGAACCACATTTTCGTGCGCGTGCAATTGGAATCATCTTCATGGGGATTAGTGGTTCACTTGTACTTGGAGTACCGCTTGGCCTTGTACTCGGAAATGCATATGGATGGCGTGCACCATTTGTACTCATTTCGATCTTAACAGTAATGGCACTCGCATGTATTTCATTATTCTTAACGAAAGTACCACCAACATCAGTGCTATCGATAAGAGAGCAAATCGCTACGTTAAAAGATAAAAAAATTGTCAGTGCACAGTTAACGTCATTCTTATTTTTAACGGGTCATTTAACACTATATGCATATTTAACACCATTTTTAAAAGATGTGATGCATGTTGAGGCAAATTGGATTAGTGTATTTTACTTCATTTTCGGAATTGCAGCGGTACTTGGAGGCGGCCTTGGGGGCTTGCTTGCTGATAAATGGGGATCGAAGAAAAGTATTATTTCAATTATTATCGTATTTGCGTGTGCGATCTTCATATTGCCAATGATGACATTTTCATTCCCGCTGTTCATTATTATGATGGGAATTTGGAGTATGCTTAGCTGGGCTATTTCACCAGCACAACAAAATTATTTAATTGAAATTGCACCAGAATCAGCTGGTATTCAGCAAAGTTTAAATAACTCTGCGCTTCACTTAGGGATTGCTCTCGGTTCAACAGTAGGCGGAGTTGTTATTGAGAAATCATCTGTTATATATAATGCTTGGGTAGGTGGCGGCTTTATTATATTAGCACTACTTTGTGCAATTTTCTCGATTACGAGAGGACGTTCTGCTCAGTTTGCAAAAGAAGAATCTATCGTTTGATAGGTTCTTTTTTATTTGTAAAAAATTGCAGGTTTTAGTAGGTGGATGGAGAAAGTTGTATGTAGCGAGGTGATGGAGAATGATGTCTAATTTCTCGGTATTTGGCATGATAATTGCTCTACTACCGATATTGATAGTTGTTGTTGTATTAAGGTGGGTCCGTTTCATCTATCAAAATTCAGAGAAACAAGTGGAGCAAAATGAGAAAATTATTGAGCTGTTGACGGAGATAAAGGAAAAAGATAAGTAATATGTATTCGTTTAAAATTTGTTTCTCGTAAGTTATGAAGGCACTTATAAAGTGCTTTTTTATTTTTTGGAAATTTAAAATATGTAATATTCATTTGTCAATAGCAGCATGAGAGCAAATAATTTAAAGGTTGCTTATTACTTTGGAACTTTCTCAACAATTCGACAAGATACTACAAAAAAACCACCTATTCTCTTTTTTTCACTATAAGTACAATGAAACAGTAAGATTGCTTCATGTAGAAATTTATATATGGTGGTGGAGAGAATGAAACGAAAGATGGTAGGTAAATGGTTTAGTTTTTTAAGCGCTCTTATTATTTTATTAGGAATTGCAATGCCGCAAGTGAAGGCAGAAGTAATGAACAGAGAAACATATAAAATGGATTGGAGTTATAGTAAGTCGAAACAGCGTGAAATAAAGACAGAAATAATTAAAACGGCTTCGGGTAGTATTGCGTATTGTTTAACGCCTGATTTGCGTTCTCCAAATGGAGATGATTTGCCTGAGATGGGGAAATCATCTGATGCCGTATATCGTGTTTTATTAAATGGATATCCTCAAAAAAGCCCATCTGAATTAGGGGTAGCGACAGTAGAAGAGGCGCATTATGCTACACAATTAGCGGTATGGATTGCAGCAAATGAATTAACGGAAGAAGATTTAGTTGCAAAAAATGAACGAGTACATAATCTTATGAAGCGTTTAGTAGAAGCTTCAAAAAAAGAAACTGGATCACAAGATATATTTTTTAAAGTTAATCCTGTAGATCCACAAACTGCTACACAAAAAGGTAATTATTTAGAAACAGGATTTTATGCAGTGCAAACAAATGCGGTTTCTGGCTCTTATACAATTCTTCCTGAAAATGCTCCTAAAGGGCTTCGAATTGTAAATGAAAATGGAGAAGAAAAAAGTACATTATCAATTAACGAAAAATTTAAAATATTAATCCCGAAAGATACGAGTAGTGGTAATTTTAAAATGAAAGTGAAGTCTACTTTAACAAATTTACAAGCAATAGCTTTTAAAGGATCAGAAAAAGTTCAAAATACAACGGTATTGTTACAAAGAAATAGTGAGAAAATCAGTACAGATTTAGTTGTAAATTGGGAATCAGTAGGCTCTTTAAAGATTATGAAATTAGGAGAAAAAAAGGAATTATTAAAAGGAGCGGTGTTTGAAGTTTCTAATGAAAACTTTAAACAAAATGTCACGACTAATGACAAGGGGATTGCGGAGCTAGGGAATCTTCCAATCGGTGTATATAGCGTCAAAGAAATTCAAGCGCCAGCTGGATATGTGTTAGACGGAAGTATTAAAAAAATTGAAGTGAAAACTGGTGAAACTGCTGTATTAGAGTTGAAAAATGAAAATATAAAAGGTGAACTAGAAATAACGAAAGTAAATATAGCGGATGGAAATACAAAATTACCAAATGCAGAGTTTACAATCTACAACGAACAAGGGAAAGAAGTAGTAAAAGGGAAAACGGATGAAAAAGGTGTAGCGAAATTTAAACTACCATACGGAAAGTACACGTATAAAGAAACAATAGCACCGAATGGATATGTAATAAATGAAGAGACATTTGCATTTGAAATAAAAGAGAATGGAGAAATTATTAAACATATCGTTCAAGATAAAAAAGTAGAAGGTGAACTAGAAATAACAAAAGTAGATGTAGCGGATGGGAATACAAAACTGCCAAATGCAGAGTTTACAATTTATAATGAACAGGGAAAAGAAGTAGTAAAAGGAAAAACAAATGAGCAAGGTATAGCGAAATTTAAACTACCATACGGAAAGTACACGTATAAAGAAACGATAGCACCGAATGGATATGTAATAAGTGAAGAGACGTTTGCATTTGAAATAAAAGAGAATGGAGAAATTATTAAACATATCGTTCAAGATAAAAAAGTAGAAGGTGAACTAGAAATAACGAAAGTAGATGTAGCGGATGGGAATACGAAACTGCCAAATGCAGAGTTTACAATTTATAATGAACAGGGAAAAGAAGTAGTAAAAGGAAAAACAAATGAGCAAGGTATAGCGAAATTTAAACTACCATATGGAAAGTACACGTATAAAGAAACAATAGCACCGAATGGATATGTAATAAATGAAGAGACATTCTCATTTGAAATAAAAGAGAATGGAGAAATTATTAAACATATTGTGAAAAATAAGAAAGAAGAAAAGGCATCACTTCCTTCTAAGCCAAATAAGCCAACACCGAGTGGAGAAGTGAAACCTTCCGCTGATGTGAAGCCGATGCAACAACATAATACTCATAATGAAGTGCGTTTACCAGCTACTGGCGGCGTCGGCAATGAATTTACGGCTTTATTCGTTTTAGGAATTGGTTTTATTATTGCTGGTGCTTATGTGTTAAGGATGAAAAATAGAAAAGAAATGTAGAAAAAAACGCCTTGTAATAGAGGCGTTTTTTTAGTATCTTAACTTCCTCAACAAACTCTTAATTTCCTCATCTTGCATGAAGAGATCCAGATGCTTTTCTGTAATTTTTGCAAGTGCAACGTCGTGATAGAAAAATTCTGTAAAGAACTTTACGAAAGGTTGCGACATTGTTTTCATCGCTTGCCATGACTCTTGCTCTACACCAGCAAATAAAATTTCGCGGTCGTCAACGATGAGTAGCAAGTAGCGTTCTAATGCGTTAGGTTCTTCAGTTGGGATTAGAAAATGCATATTTTCTAAGTCTGTTTCTACTTTTCCAACTATAAGGGACTCGAGTTTGACGCCTTGTTTTGCTTTTTCTTCTAGTGAAGGAAGGTATTCTGAAAGAGTGTCATTCCAAGCTGAAATGCGAATTGATTCTTTTGCACTTTCGATGAGTTCTTTACTTTGAACTCGAATAGAAGATTGCATTTTTAAGCTCCACACACGGTCATCTGTAAATGATTTTTTTGATATATTCGTTTCTAATTCTTTAATGTTTGATTGAAATTCTGTCGTTAATTTTTCAATTGCGAGCTTTAGTGGTAATGCTGTATACAATTTTTTCTTTTCTGAAACAGAATCCATTACCATTCCTTTATCAATCAGGCGTGCTAGCACTTCATATATTTTTGCTTTTGGAACACCAGAATGCTTCACAATTGTTGTAGCATCTAATGGTTCATTGCTTGATACGACAACTTCATAAGCTTGGCTTTCATATTGTGAGAAACCGAATTTTTGTAACATAGTTCCCTCCGAACGAATGAGATGATATAGCTTAAGGATAATGAACTATTTGTTTTTGCACAAGTGGTAGTAGGTTTTCTACTCAGATTGAGATGAGAATTAATTTCAATTTTTTAATTTTATCCATTATACTTAATATAGTGATTAATATGATTACAATACAACGAGAAGGGGATGCTTGGGGGAAGATGTTGAGAAGTTTACGTTTAAAAATTGCGGTAGTATTTTCGGTGCTTATTTCTATGATGTTTGTAATATTAGGTACAGCTATGTATCAATTACAGAAAGAGAAGGAAGTGCGCTCCTTAGACCAGTATTCTCAAAATACGATGGATCTTGTGACAGAGCAACTTACGACATTTGTTCAAAGAACGGATGAAGATATGGGATATTATGCGAACAGTGAGATGGTTCGTAATATACTTCAAGACGGAGTTACTCCAGAAGAAGAAGCATTTTTGACGAAAGAGTTTTCGGAGTACAAAAAGAATCATCCTGGTATTTTAGACTTATATATTAGTACGAAAGATAAAAAAACATTAAGTGCCAATCTTGCTGAAGGTGGACAAGTGCCAGAAGGATATGATCCAACGACAAGACAATGGTATAAAGAATCAGAAGCTGATGTGAAAAAGGTTCACTGGGGACAACCTATGTATGAAATTGCAACAGGTAAGTTAAGTGTGGGAGTTTCTAAAGCAATTACAGCTCAAGATGGATCTGTGTTAGGTGTTGTTGCGATGGATGTATCGCTCGGAACAATTCAGAAGTTACTTCATAATATTCAATACAATAATGGCGGAGAAATGTTTATTATAAATGATAAAAGTATGGCTCTTGTTTACCCAGAGAAAATAGGGAAAGATGTTTCGAAAGAGCCACTTGTGAAGAGTTTAAATAAAGAGGTAACAAAATATGCTGTCACTACATTAAAAGGTGAAGATGTAGTTGTTTATAGCCAGTCATTTGATTTGATGAAATGGAAAATAGGAATTTTTTATCCGAAAGAAACGATTGATGGGCTATTAAATAGTATGAGAAATACAGTCCTTATAATGGCATGTATTAGTTTATTAGTTGGAATCGCAGCTTCATACTTGTTCTCAAGAAGATTAGCAAGACCATTGCAACTATTAACAAATCACGTTCAAAAAGTAGCAGAAGGTGACTTAACGTTGCAAATGAAAGTGACAAGTAAGGATGAAGTTGGAGAGCTGACGAATCATTTTAATCATATGGTTGAGCAAATGAATGAAATGGTAAGTAAAATTAAAAATAGTGTATTAACAGTGCAACAATCAACGAATAATCTACATTATTTAACGAATGAAACTGTAGCAGCTAGTAGAGAAGTATCAGGTGCAATGGATGATGTGAGCGGAGGAGCTTCTACTCTTGCTAATAGTGTAGATGAAGTTTCAGAGCAACTCGAGAATATGGCGCAGTCAGTGGAACAAATGAATAATTCGGTTGGTGAAATAAAAGGTGTGGCTGGCAAAGCTGAAGAGGCATCTAAGCAAGGATTAAATACGATGCGTAATTTAGTTCGTACAAGGGGCCAATCATCTTCGATTGTTGTTCATACAGAGGAAGCATCCGGAAAGTTAGAGCAAAGAGTTGGATCGATTCAAAATGTTGTAGAGCTTATAAAAGGTATTTCGGATCAAACGAATTTACTTGCTTTAAATGCTTCGATTGAGGCGGCGCGTGCAGGGGAACAAGGTAAAGGCTTTGCTGTTGTTGCCGAAGAAGTTCGAAAGTTAGCGGAACAATCGAAAGAGGCGACAGGAGAAATCGCAACGATGATTGGCGATGTACAAGTAGAGGTAAAGCGAGTTGTAGAGGTTATAAGTAAATTAAAAGATATTGCAGATATACAAAATAAAGTTACGACAGAGGCAGAAACGGAATTCCGCACAATTATGTCAGTTGTAAATACAATTAGTACTTCAGTCGAACAAATTGTAGAAGAGGTACATAACATCGGTTACGAGCAAGGAGAAATTACAACGGTAATGCATACAATTGCTAGTACAAGTCAAGAAAGCGCAGCTGTTTCGGAAGAAGTAAATGCTGCAACTGAATCTCAAGTGAGTCATCTAGAAAAGGTAGCTCATACGATGGAAAGTTTGACGGAGCATATGAGAGACTTAGAAAGATTGGTTGAGCAGTTTAAAATAGAGGAATAACAAATTAGTAAAATGATGAGTATTTCGGTAAAATAGACAATGGATATATAAGAAGCAATTATAGGAGGAAGACTACTATGGCAATTGTTGACGTATCGATTATTCCAGTAGGAACTGGTAATCCAAGTGTTAGTGAATATGTAGCAGAAGTACAAAAGGTGCTAGAGAAAAATGCAGATCGCGTGAAGTATCAATTAACACCAATGAATACAGTAATTGAAGGAGATCTTCCTGTCATTCTAGAAGTAATTCAACAAATGCATGAAGTTCCATATACGAAAGGTGCACAGCGCGTTGCAACAACAATTCGTATCGATGATCGTCGTGATAAAGTAAGCACGATGGAAAAGAAATTAAACTCTGTTCGATCAAAATTATAAGGAAAAGCAGCGATCTTCGCTGCTTTTTTCATATAGGAGGTAGATAAGATGAGTGAAAAGTTTAACGAACAATTTGACGGGTTACTAGAAAAATACACAGAACTATTACTTGGAGAGAGCAATGCAGAGAGAAAAGAACAGGTGCAGAAATGGGCACTGTATTCTTACATAGCGAAGACGATGCCGGCTTTAGTGAAGCATTGGAATGAGACATATCCTGATGCGAAAGAAGAGATGGTACAGTTAATTACAGATATTAAAAAGTTGAATGAAGAGAAGAGAAATGAGCAATAAAAAACTTGAGGTAAATATAATCTCAAGTTTTCTGTATTAATATCCTTATATAATTTACATGGAATATAAAGGGTTTTATAAGCATGTCGAATATTTTCGACATGCTTATTTTGTGCCTAGTAAAGTCGTTTTTTCTAAATGTCGAAAAATATTCCCTGCATATTTATAAGCGAGAATATAGGTTTTTAAATGTTTTTATAGTATTTTATAAATTATCTAAATAATTATTTGTATCCAATAATTTTAAACAATGATATAATTTTGAAGAGGGGTAAAAAACAGATAAATTACAGTCATAGGGGTGAATTACATGGAACAATTAATGCGAAATTCGTTTCTTTTCTTGTCAAAAAATAAAGCGCTAACAAAACTGGCTAAAAAGTACGGTTTACGCTTTGGTGCAGGTCGCTTTGTCGCAGGGGAGACAATTGAATTAGCGACAGCAGCTATTAAACAATTGAACAAGCAAGGACTTTGTGTAACAATCGATTATTTAGGGGAATTCGTTGATAATGAAGCGGAAGCAAATGAAATGGCTAACCAATCGATTGAAGCAATCCGTGCAATTGGAAGAGAAGGTCTTGATTCGCAGCTTTCTTTAAAAATGACTTCTATGGGATTAGATATCTCTGATGAAATCGTAATGAACAACATGCGCCGTATTTTAGAAGCTGCAAAAGAAAATGGTGTGTTTGTTACCATTGATATGGAAGACTATACACGCTGCGGAAAGACAATTGATATCTTTAAACAGTTAAAATCTGAGTACGATAATATTGGTACAGTTATTCAAGCTTACTTATATCGTACAGAAAAAGATATGGAAGAATTAAATGCTTATAGTCCTAATTTACGTCTTGTAAAAGGAGCTTATAAAGAACCTGAAGAGGTAGCGTTCCCGGAGAAGAAAGATGTAGATGATAACTATAAAAAAATTATTAAAATGCACTTATTAAATGGAAATTATACTGCGATTGCTTCACATGACGAAGCGATTATTGAATATACAAAAAAACTTGCCGAAGAACACAACATTCCAAGAGACCAATTTGAATTCCAGATGTTATATGGTATTCGTAATGAGCGTCAACTTGAGCTAGTAAAAGAAGGTTACAAAATGCGTGTTTATGTGCCTTATGGAAATGACTGGTATGGCTACTTCATGCGTCGTCTAGCAGAGCGTCCAGCAAACGTTGCGTTCGTGTTAAAAGGTATGGTTAAAAAATAACCAAGGAGAAAATACTCCTTGGTTATTTTAATTGCTGAAATGCGTAATGTGCCATTTTCTTCGTATCAGGATATAGCTGCGTGCGAGTAGAAGATAAAACAACATTAATGACGCGTTTACCGTCTTTTTCATCCACTGTTACGACCGTATATTTTCCGAGTGCTGATAGACCGCTTTTACTTCCAATTGCATATGGATCGTCATATAGTTCTTCTCGTCCATAGTTTGCGATGTTTGGAGAGCGTTCTGAAGTATGTAGAGTTGTACGTGTTGAATTCATATATTCTAAAACAACTGGGTACTTTAATGCTTCTTTCGTAATCATAGCAATGTCATATGGCGATACTTTATTTCCAAGTGCATCAGCACCACTTGCGTTTTTGAAAGTCGCATGCTTTGTACCAAGTTCCTTCGCTCTTGCATTCATCATTTTTACAAATTCATTTTTTGATCCTGCGATATGTTCTGCGATGGATTCAGCTATCGGGTCTGCACTAATGATAAGCATAAGCTTTAATGCCTCATCCCGCTTTAACTTTTCCCCGGCACGAAGTTTAATTTTCTTACTTTGACTTTCTGTTTTAATTGCGTTCTCTGTAACTGTAATTTCATCATTTTCTTTTACATTCTCTAGTAAGAGTAAGGTAGTCATCATTTTCCCTATACTAGCCGGATAAGAGCGTTCATCTTCCCGTTTCCCATACAAAATTTCACCTGTGTCTGCATCGATTGTAATGCCATATTGCCCAGTAATGTTAGGTTGATCCGCTCTTACAGCTTGTTGCCTTTGTGCATAAGAGAAGAAAATCATCCCTGTAAATAGTGTAGCAATCATTACAATCATAACTATTGTTCGTTTCATCATCGTTCCCTCTTTTGTTTTCCATATGTACAAATAAATTGGGCAGAAAAAGCAGCCATTACCCATTATGCCACGTTTTCTGCCCAAAAATATACCGTTATTTTTCGCCCATATTATGCTTCTTATATTGTTGGTTATTACCTTGACGGCCCTTTTCCACACCGTGATTATGAGGACCTGCATTTCCAGTTACGCTTGCTGCGCTAATTCCAGCCTTTGAAGGGTTCTTCTTAAGTTTTGCCATATATATTCCTCCAGTTTCGTCAGATTATAAAAAGGAAAAGTGCATTTTAATGAAGAAAATACACATGTATAGCATAGCCAAATGAAAGAAATATATTTATTTCAGAAAATTTTATCAATAAATATATTGCGAAAATTCAAACTGTATCATATATTTATTAGTAGAGGCTCACTCATTGATTGCGACTTATGTCGAAAAATTGAATGAGCATTCATTCAAGAATAGGGGGAGAAATGGATGTTCCAAATTAAAAAGGCTGCTGTTCTAGGTTCAGGCGTAATGGGTTCAGGGATTGCGGCACACTTAGCTAATATTGGTATTCCGACATTATTGCTTGATATTGTACCACCTGCGCTAACAAAAGAAGAGGAAGCAAAGGGACTTACATTAGAACATAAAAGTGTGAGAAATCGTTTTAGTAATACGGCTGTGCAAAAACTATTAAAGCAAAAACCAGCTCCTCTGACAGTGAAAGGAAATCTAGCACTGATTGAAGCAGGTAACTTAGAAGATGATCTTGAGCGTCTAGCTGATGTAGATTGGATTATTGAAGTAGTAGTTGAAAACTTAGATATTAAAAAGAAACTATTTGAAAAAGTAGATGCTGTTCGTAAACCGGGTTCTATTGTAAGCTCGAATACGTCAGGCATTTCAGTAGAAAAAATGGCAGAAGGTCGTTCAGACGACTTCCAGAAGCACTTCTTAGGCACACACTTTTTTAACCCACCACGATATTTAAAACTTCTAGAGGTAATACCGACGAAAGAAACAGATCCACAAGTATTAAGCTTCATGAAACTATTTGGCGAAGATGTTCTTGGAAAAGGCGTTGTTATCGCAAAAGACACACCAAACTTTATTGGAAACCGCATCGGTACGTATGGTTTATTAGTAACTCTTCAAGAGATGATAAAACGCGGCTATAGCATTGGGGAAGTTGATGCTGTAACAGGCCCACTTATTGGTCGTCCGAAGAGCGCAACGTTCCGTACATTAGATGTTGTCGGTTTAGATACATTCGTACACGTTGCAAATAACGTATATGAAAACGTACAAGAAGAAGAGCGTGATGTATTTAAAGTACCAGCCTTCATGCATGACATGCTTGATAAAAAATGGCTTGGAAGTAAAACAGGTCAAGGCTTCTTCTTAAAACAAGGAAAAGAAATTTTAGAACTAAATCCTGAAACGATGGAATACGAAGCTCGCAAAAAATTAAAAGCTGCATCTATCGAGTTAAGTAAACAAGAAAAAGGTTTATCGAATAAATTGAAAGCGCTTGTATACGCGAAAGACCGCGCAGGAGAGTTGTTATGGAACATCATCACACCAACTCTTTTATACTCTGCAAAACTTCATAAAGAAATTGCTGACGATATCGTTGCAATTGACCAAGCGATGAAGTGGGGCTTCGGCTGGGAGCAAGGACCGTTTGAAGTTTGGGATGCAATCGGCGTTGAAAAGTCCGTTCAAAAGATGGAAGAAAACGGCGTAGTTGTTCCGACTTGGGTGAAAGAAATGTTAGAGAAAGGTTTCACTACTTTCTACAAACATGATAACGGAGATAGCTACTATTACGATAATGGCGAATATAAGCTAATCGAACGTAATAAAAAGGCAATTTCTCTTAAGCAATTAAAAGCGAAAAATGGCGTATTAAAGAAAAATAGCGGAGCGAGCTTAATTGATTTAGGTGATGGCATCCTTTGCTTAGAATTCCATTCGAAGAGCAATGCAATCGGTATGGATATTACGCAAATGATTAACTACGCTGTTGATGAAGTAGAAAAGAATTATAAAGGTCTTGTTATCGGTAACCAATCGAAGAACTTCTGCGTTGGTGCGAACTTAGCAATGATCTTAATGGAAGCGCAAGATGACAACTACTTTGAAATTGAGTTGGTTGTGAAGAACTTCCAAGATGCAATGACGAAAATTAAATACTCTTCTAAGCCAGTTGTAGCAGCACCATACGGTATGACGCTTGGTGGAGGTACAGAAGTTTGTTTACCAGCAGCGAGCATTCAAGCTTCTAGTGAAACGTATATGGGCTTAGTAGAAGTTGGTGTTGGCTTAATCCCTGGCGGAGGCGGTAATAAAGAGCTATACATTAAACACTTAAATAAAATGCCAAACGGTGTAGAGTTTGATCTGCAAAAAGTTGCGAATAAAGTATTCGAATCTGTAGCGATGGCGAAAGTTTCTACATCAGCACAAGAAGCTGTATCGAACAACTTCTTAGGCGATAAAGACGGTATTAGTGTGAATGGTGATCACTTACTATATGATGCGAAACAAAAAGCACTTTCTTTATATGAAGCTGGCTATAAAGCGCCGATTCGTAAAAAGATACCAGTTGTTGGTGAAACAGGATATGCAACTCTTGTACTTGGTGCAGAAGCAATGCACTTATCAGGTTACATTTCTGAACATGATCTTCACATTGCGAAGAAACTTGCATATGTCATCGCGGGCGGAAAAGTGCCGTACGGAACAGAAGTTGATGAGCAGTATTTATTAGATGTAGAACGTGAAGCATTTATTAGCTTAGTAAGTGAGATGAAATCACAAGCAAGAATGCAGCACATGCTTGTAAAAGGAAAGCCATTACGTAACTAATAACGAGGGGAGATATCGTTCATGAGAGAAGCTGTCATTGTTGCGGGAGCAAGAACACCAATTGGAAAAGCAAAGAGGGGTTCATTAAAAACAGTTCGTCCTGACGATCTAGGGGCGTTAGTAGTAAAGGAAACATTAAAGCGTGCGAATTATGAAGGACCAATCGATGATTTAATTTTCGGTTGTGCGATGCCAGAAGCAGAGCAAGGGTTAAATATGGCTCGTAATATCGGCGGACTAGCAGGACTTTCTTACGATGTTCCAGCTATTACAATTAACCGTTACTGTTCTTCAGGGTTACAAAGTATTGCTTACGGAGCGGAGCGTATTATGCTTGGTCACTCGGAAGCTGTATTATCAGGCGGAGCGGAATCAATGAGTTTAGTTCCGATGATGGGACACGTTGTTCGTCCAAATAGTCGCCTTGTTGAAGCAGCTCCAGAATATTATATGGGTATGGGACATACAGCAGAGCAAGTTGCTGTGAAATATGGAATTTCTCGTGAAGAACAAGATGCATTTGCAGTAAGAAGTCATCAACGTGCTGCGAAAGCATTAGCTGCAGGTAACTTTGCTGATGAAACAGTATCTGTAGATGTAACGTTACGTACTGTTGGATCAAACAATAAACTGCAAGAAGAAACAATCATTTTCGCACAAGACGAAGGTGTAAGAGCAGAAACGTCGCTAGACATTTTAGGTAAATTACGTCCAGCATTTAACGTTCGCGGTTCTGTAACAGCTGGTAACTCTTCACAAATGAGTGACGGTGCAGCATCTGTACTATTAATGGATCGTGAAAAAGCAGTGAGTGATGGCATGAAACCACTTGCGAAATTCCGTTCATTTGCAGTAGCTGGTGTACCACCAGAAGTAATGGGAATTGGCCCAATCGCTGCAATTCCAAAGGCGTTAAAATTAGCTGGTTTAGAGCTATCTGATATTGGCCTATTCGAACTAAATGAAGCATTCGCTTCTCAATCGATCCAAGTTATTCGTGAACTTGGTTTAGATGAAGAAAAAGTAAACGTAAACGGCGGTGCAATAGCACTTGGACATCCACTTGGCTGTACAGGAGCAAAACTAACACTATCTCTTATTCACGAAATGAAACGCCGCAACCAACAATTCGGTATCGTAACAATGTGTATCGGCGGCGGAATGGGAGCAGCAGGAGTGTTTGAATTACTATAAAAAAAGTGGAAGTGGCTTGCTCAGAACAGGAGGGCGTTGGAAGCCCTGACGTAGAGGCGCTTTTTGCCTCACAGGAAGGGATGAAACGACCGATTGTTCTAGCCACTGGAACTGGATTATGAAAAAAAGTGGAAGCGGCTCGCTCAGAATGTGAGGGGGATGGAGCTTCAGACGTAGAGGCGTTCTTTGCCTCGCAGGAAGAAGCGAAGCCACCGAACATTCTAGCCGCTGGAACTAGATTAAAAAAAGTGGAAGCGGCTCGCTCAAAATGAGATGCCGCCAATACAAAGAATGGAAGCAACAAAGGTTTATAAAAAATAAAATTGAGAGCCAGTTTCTTTCAAAAAGAAAGAAGCTGCTTATGAAAATATGAAGGAGGAAATTTTCATGGAAAAAACAGTAGGAAATGCGGTTAAAGGCGGTAGCTTTTTAGTTGATGAGATTACGATTGATCAAGTGTTTACGCCAGAGGATTTTTCATCTGAGCATAAAATGATTGCAAAAACGACAGAGGACTTTATCGTAAATGAAGTTCTTCCAGAGCTTGAATATTTAGAGCAACACGAGTTTGATCGTTCTGTTCGTCTTTTAAAAGAAGCTGGTGAACTTGGTTTATTAGGCGCTGACGTACCAGAAGAGTACGGCGGAATTGGCCTTGATAAAGTAAGCTCAGCGTTAATCGCAGAGAAATTCTCTCGCGCTGGTGGTTTTGCAATTACTCACGGTGCTCACGTAGGTATCGGATCATTACCAATCGTGTTATTCGGTAATGAAGAGCAAAAGAAAAAGTATTTACCATTACTTGCAACTGGTGAAAAATTAGCGGCATACGCATTAACAGAGCCAGGTTCAGGGTCTGATGCATTAGGTGCGAAAACAACTGCACGTTTAAATGCAGAAGGTACACATTACGTATTAAATGGTGAAAAGCAATGGATTACAAACTCTGCATTCGCTGACGTATTTATCGTATACGCAAAAATTGATGGAGAGCACTTCTCAGCATTTATCGTAGAGAAAGAATATGCTGGCGTATCTACAAGCCCAGAAGAAAAGAAAATGGGTATTAAATGTTCTTCAACTCGTACGTTAATTTTAGAAGATGCATTAGTACCGAAAGAAAACTTACTTGGTGAAATCGGTAAAGGTCATATTATCGCGTTCAACATTTTAAATATCGGCCGTTATAAATTAGGTGTTGGTACAGTTGGATCTGCGAAACGTGCAGTAGAAATTTCAGCACAATATGCAAACCAACGTCAACAGTTCAAACAACCAATCGCTCGCTTCCCATTAATTCAAGAGAAACTTGCGAATATGGCAGCGAAAACATATGCAGCTGAAAGCTCTGTATACCGTACAGTAGGTTTATTCGAAAGCCGCATGAGCACATTATCTGAAGAGGAAGTAAAGGACGGTAAAGCAGTAGCAGCTTCTATCGCTGAATATGCAATCGAGTGTTCTTTAAATAAAGTATTCGGTTCTGAAGTACTAGATTATACAGTTGATGAAGGTGTTCAAATTCACGGTGGTTACGGATTTATGGCAGAGTATGAGATTGAAAGAATGTACCGCGATTCTCGTATTAACCGTATTTTCGAAGGAACGAACGAAATTAACCGCCTAATCGTACCAGGTACGTTCTTACGTAAAGCGATGAAAGGTGAATTACCACTTCTTCAAAAAGCACAAAAATTACAAGAAGAGTTAATGATGATGATGCCAGAAGAAGTAGGCGATGAGCCATTAGCACTTCAAAAATATTTAGTAACTAACGCGAAGAAAATCGGCTTAATGGTAGCTGGATTAGCTGCTCAAAAATACGGTAAAGCATTAGATAAAGAGCAAGAAATTCTTGTGAATATCGCTGACATCGTAAGCAACCTATACGCAATGGAGTCAGCTGTTCTTCGTACAGAAAAGGCAATTAAAACAACTGGTCTTGAAAAGAATAAACAAAAAGTGTTATACACTGAAGTATTCTGCCAAGAAGCGTTCAACGAAATCGAAGCAGATGCGAAAGAAACACTTATCGCAGTTGAAAACGGCGACATGCTACGCATGATGTTATCATCATTACGTAAATTAACTCGCCACACACCACTTAACGTAATTCCGAAGAAACGTGAAATCGCTGCGAAAATTTTAGAAGATGAGCGTTACACAGTTTAATAGCTGTAAAGAAAAGTAGTCGTATAAACGGCTACTTTTCTTTTTTTTTGCAAAAATGAAAATTTTAGTGGCAAAAAACTAATGCCATTAGTATAATAAAACTAACGGTATTAGTTTTCGTGAAAAGGGAGATGGAAATATGAGAGTGATACATGAAAAAACAGTATATCAATTGTCATTTTTGCCAAGAGTGTTTCCTGTGAATTGTTACTTTGTCGAGGAAGAAGATGGTTTAACTTTAATTGATGCGGCTTTGCCATATAGCGCAAAAGGTATTTTACAGGCGGCTGAGAAAATAGGAAAACCAATTACTAAGATTGTATTAACACATGCGCATGATGATCATATTGGTGCATTAGACGCATTAAAGGAAGTGCTTCCTAATGTTCCAGTCTATATTTCTAAACGGGACGCAAAGCTTTTAGAAGGAGATACGACGTTACAAAAGGATGAACCGAATATACCGATAAAAGGCGGTGTACCTAAAAAGGTAAAAACGGTACCTGATGTTTTATTGGAAGATGGCGACCGAGTTGGATCGCTTCTTGCGATTATGACACCGGGACATACGCCAGGCTCCATGTCGCTTCTTGATGTACGAAATAAAGCTCTTATTGTCGGGGATGCCTTCCAAACAAGAGGAGGTATGGCTGTTTCGGGACAAATGAAATTTTGGTTTCCGTTTCCTGCGATGGCAACGTGGAGCAAAGAAATATCATTACAAAGTGCAGAGAAGCTAAGCGAATATGAGCCTTCCTTACTTGCGGCAGGACATGGGAAAATGATAAATGATCCAGGTGCTATCATAAAACTTGCTATTAAGGAAGCTAAGCGGAATATAGAAAGTAGAAAAGAGGGCTAATTTATGTCACCGAGAATCGGACTTACATTACAGAAAATTGTAGAAACAGCAGCAGAAATTGCAGATACAAATGGAATACAAGAAGTAACGTTAGCTTCATTAGCGCAAACATTAGGGGTACGTTCACCCTCGCTATACAATCATGTGAAAGGTTTACAAGATGTACGGAAAAATCTTGGCATTTACGGAATCAAACAGCTGTATAACAGACTGGAAGAAGCGGCCGAGGGTAAACGGATGGATGAAGCAATTCATGCTTTGGGAGAAGCGTATGTAGCATTCGTACGCAAACATCCTGGACTGTATGAAGCAACTTTTTTACGAGATGAAGAAGTAAGAAAAGCAGGTGACGGAATTGTAAAGCTTTGTCTTCAGGTGTTACAACAGTACGGCTTAGAAGGAGAGAATGCACTTCATGCGACACGTGGATTCAGAAGTATTTGTCACGGGTTTGCGTCGATTGAACAGCAAGGTGGATTTGGTCTGCCGTTAGATTTGGATATAAGTTTACATGTATTATTGGAAACGTTTATTAAAGGATTACATGTAATGCGAAAGTGAACAGGAAGCGAGATAGCCGGAAACCTTAGAAGCAATTCTAAGGTTTTTTTGTGCATATGATTCGAAAAGAATGGTAGGCTTTTTCTCATGAAATGATATCATTTTGCAGGTTTGAAAAATGTATATATCGCTAAGAAAAAGCAAACGAAACTGAATGCGATAGGATCTTGATAGGGATTAGGTTCAGAGCCTTTCTGGATTTCTGTAAGGAAATTATGGGTTTTCATGTTCATTGCTCCTTTATATAAGAGTACTTTTAATGAAACTAACGCTTACTAATAGGGTGGCACTAATAAATACTAGGAAAAAGGTAGTGTTACGATTTTTATAATTGTTAAGTGCTATAAATAGCAAACAAATGAGAAATAACATATGTAAAGGTATAGAAATGAACAGTGGTTTTGAAGTTAATATATCAATCAACAATTTTACATATAGGATTGCATAAGCCATTAAGAAGATAACTTTAAAATATTTTGGCATGATTACACCTTCCTACCATGGTTTGTTTAGGGATTATATTGTTATTATAAGTTACCTCTTGAATATTTGTGCTTTTCTGTAATTACAACGTTTTTTAGTATTTCTAAATAGATTTGATTGATTTGAAATGTAAGAAAGATTTTTAATGAATATGATTTAGAAAGAATAGAATACTAAAGGAGAATGTATGAAGAAAGGTAGGAGTATTCTATGCAAAATTTAACAGAGCTTGAAGTAGAAAACTTACGCCATTTAATTGGTGGACATGCAACAATTATTAATAAGTTAGACCAGTACGCACAGGCTTGTACAGATCCACAACTGAAACAAATGCTACAAAAGGATGCACAAGATGCACGAAATACGAAACAGCAATTGATGACTTTTCTAGGATAGGAGGAAGCGACAGATGAATGAAAAAGATATGGTAAATGATTATTTAGCAGGATTAAATGCAAGTTTAACAAGTTATGCAAATTATATTTCTCAGTCTGATAATGAACAGTTACATCAAACGTTAATCCAAATTCGTAATCAGGATGAGATGCGTCAACGTAATATGTATGAGTACGCAAAGCAAAAGAGTTATTACAAACCAGCAGCACCTGCTAACCCAATGATTGTACAGCAATTAAAAGGTCAATTAAGTGCGGAATAATGGGATGAAGAAACGAGCGAATGAAGTCGCTCGTTTTTTTGTTTTGGGCATGTCAATAAATATATAATAAATATTTTTTCAGTTGTAACAAATATGACGAAAATGGAATATAACAATTCACAAAAAGGACAAAAGCTTGCTCAATATTTCACAAAGTATCCATGGTTTATATCGTGGGAATCTATATAATGAGGAGTGTAAAGAACAAAAGAAATAGATTATATGATCAATTAGGAGAGATTGCTATGAAAAGAAATACAAGAAAAATTGCAATTATCGGTACTGGATTAGTTGGATCAAGTTGTGCATATTCCATTGTAAATCAAGGCATTTGCGAAGAACTATTATTAATTGATATAAATCATGAACGTGCAGTTGGGGAAGCAATGGATTTATCACACTGCATTAACTTTACAAATACAAGAACAAAAGTATATGCAGGAAGCTATGAAGACTGCAAAGATATGGACATCGTTATTATTACAGCAGGACCAGCACCAAAACCTGGACAAAGTCGCTTAGATACTTTAGGAGCGAGTGCGAAGATTATGGAAAGTATTGTTGGCGGCGTAATGGAAAGTGGATTTGATGGTATTTTCTTACTTGCATCGAACCCAGTTGATATTATTACATATCAAGTGTGGAAATTATCTGGATTACCTAGAAATCGTGTGATCGGTACTGGTACATCACTAGATTCTTCTCGCTTAAGAACAATTTTATCTGAAATGTTACATGTAGATCCTCGTAGTATTCATGGGTATTCTCTAGGAGAACATGGTGATTCTCAAATGGTTGCTTGGTCTCACGTAACTGTTGGCGGAAAGCCGATTCTACAAATTTTAGAAGAGAAAAAAGACCGATTTGGTGAAATAGATTTAGATGAAATTGTTGAGAAGACTGCAAAAGCTGGATGGGAAATTTATAAACGAAAAGGTACTACTTATTACGGAATCGGAAATTCTCTAGCATATATTGCGAGCTCAATCTTTAACGATGATTACCGTGTCATTGCTGTATCAGCTATTTTAGATGGGGAGTACGGTGAGTATGATATTTGTACAGGAGTGCCAGCTATTATTACTAGAGATGGTATAAAAGAAATTGTAGAACTAAACTTAACAGAGGATGAAGAATCTCGATTCGCAAAATCAAACGATATTTTACGTGATTATATGAAAACAATTGGTTACTAACTTATAGGAGAAGGTGAAACAAATGAAGGAATATATAATGTCTCGTGTATTTAAAGCATCTGCTGGAATCGCACAAGGTATTTTCGTATCCCTTGGAATTGGTTTACTAATCGAAAATATAGGAAGAATTGTTGATATTCCATTGCTTATTACAATCGGAGTTGTTGCAAAATCGCTTATGGCACCGGCCATTGGTGCCGGAATTGCCTTTATGCTTGGTGCAAATGGTCTTGTAATCTTCTCGGCTATGGTAGCTGGAGCGATTGGTGCTGGATCCATTTCAATTACTGAAGCAGGTCTAATTATTAAAACAGGTGAGCCAATCGGTGCATTATTAACAGCGACTTTAGCTGTATATATTGGTAAACGTTTAAGTGGAAAAACTGCGTTAGATATGATGCTCGTTCCATTTGCGGCAATATTAGGTTCTGGTTTAGTTGGTATTTGGTTGTCTCATAATATTACTCCTGTGTTAAATACAATTGGAGCATTCATTAAAGATAGCTCAGCTGGTAGCCCGTTCATCGCTTCTATTGTTATTGCAGTCGTTTGGGGACTATTACTTATCTCTCCAGCTTCATCAGCTGCGTTAGCGATCGCACTTAGCTTAGACGGTGTTGCAGGTGGTGCTGCTCTTGCAGGCTGCGTTGCTCAGTTTATCGGATTCTCTGTAATCTCAGCGAAAGAAAATAATTTAGGCGGCATATTAGCTCAAGCGCTTTGTACTCCGAAAGTACAGTTGCCAAATATCACTAAAAATCCAATGATTCTCGTCCCAACTGTCGTCGCCAGTGCTATAGTTGGTCCAGTATCCGCATTAATTTTCCAACTAGAAGCAGGAAAAGAAATTGCAGGTCTTGGATTAAGTTCTCTTATCGCACCAATTAATTTAATTTCTAGCGAAGGATGGGAAGTTGTCCCAGCGATGGTAATCACTTATATCATCATTCCAGTAGCTGTTTCTTATATACTTTACATTGCTCTTAAAAAAGCAGGTCGTATTCACTCTGGTGATATGACTGTACCGCAATCTTAAATTGAAAATCTCCTTTTATATAGAGAAAAGCAGACTGGAAGCCACAGTCTGCTTTTTACATTTTGTGATTTTGTTTTACTGGAACACGTACAGTTTCTTTTGCTAATAAAAGCTGAACGCCGAAGTAAAGTATGCTTGCAAGCGTCATTCCAGAAATGGCGTCTACAAATGCGTGTTGCTTCGTAAATAGCGTTGATAAAATAATAAGCGTACCGAAGAAGGTAAGAATATAATATTCAAAAGCATGTTGTTCTCTACGTTTAAAGGCAGCTAGCATAATCACAAAGGTAGTAAGAACGTGAATGCTAGGGAAACAGTTTACCGGTTGGTCGATACTATAAATATAGCGGACTAGTTCGGAAAATACGTCGGATCCAACGACTGTTGGACGTGGTACAGTTGTCTGCCAAAAATAATAAATAGAAAAACAAGCAAGTTTTCCAAGAATTATACTACTTAAAGTGACATAATATTGTTTTCGATTCGCAAAGCAATAATAAATAAGTGCGCCGTATAAGTAAGGAAACCAAAGTAAATAAGGAATAATAAATGCTTTCACAAATGGAATCCAATCATCTACTACAGTTGTGACATCTACTGCGTGTACAGTAGATTTATTTAATACATCGTAAAGGGGACTTACGAGTACGAGTAGAAGTATATAACTTAACGGAAGAAAAGATGAAAGTTTAAATTTCTTCATGATAATCTCCTATGTGTAGTAATGTAAATAAATTCAATTGATTATAATATAGAAACGTCATTTGAGCTATCGATTTTACTTACATTTTCTTGAATTCACCTTACGTTTTTGTCACTTGACTTAAAAGAAGGGGAGGGTGCTAAATGAAGCGTTTATCGTATTTCTTATTTTTTATATTGATATGCCTAGTCAGTGCGGGGTGTGCAAAGGATAAAGAAGGAGAGAAATTAGAATATAACGGAAGAGCACTCGTAATTGGAGTTATTGGAGAAAAGCCGAAAGATACGTTTAGGAATATAAAGTTTGAGGAAATAAAGTTAGAGGAACTGGAAAAGAAGTCTAAGGAAGTGGATGGTTTTTTAATAATGAAAGATCACTTTCAAGAAGCCTCAACAGAGCAGTATAAAAATGTATTTTCATCGCTAAAGAAACCAGTATTTTTTATCGGTTTGCAAGATAAATCATATTCAACGTTTATTACAAAGGGGATAGAGTATAACAGTGCACGAAAAGATGTAAATGCTATGTATACGCAAGGCTTTGCAAATATCGGAAGTGGTGAAGGACAACAATGGGCAGTCGGTTTGTCCAATGGTGGAAATACTGAAGAAAGTATTCATAATATGTATATCGTCGTATTTCAAACAATTGCAGATTATTTGAATAGATGATGAAGGAGCCTGTAAACGAGGCTTCTTATTTTTTTATGTAGAAGCATATAACAATGTGATTGAGAAGCTCAAGAAAGCTTTACAATGTATGCCAGATGCATTCGCTGCTGTAATGATACCGATTTATAATTTTATATCAGCTATTGCAGATTTAATTATAAAGTTTTAATGAAGCGCATCCAGGAATCGGTTATATAGTGGTTCAAATGATTTCGTTATTTATGCGATTACTTGTTGGGATTGCTAAAGCTATTTTGTCCTACACTAGTAGGGTTTTTTTATTAACAGTAATTCCTCAGTATTTATGAAATATGCAAATATGCATATTGTATTTATTTGGATATTTTCGTATGTTAAAATTAAATATAAGGATTTTTGTATGTAACGAACTAAAATCAGAAATATCCAATGAATTTTGAGAGGTGTTACATGTTTAAAAACAAGAAATTAATTCGATTTGGTCTAACATTACTAGTATGTTTATATGTAATTGATTTTACAATCAGTTATTTTCAAACATATCTTGAATCAGCGGCAGGGATTAGATGGGTAGTATCAGAAACTTGGAGAACTATTTTGTTAGATGCCCCTGAAAGTATATTGGTTATTTTAGGCGCAATTGCTTTATATGATTTCACAAAAGAAACATCACCAAAAGACGCATCCATTTAAATGCGTCTTTTTTATTTGCAGTAATTTCTTCAACATCATGGCATACTCTCACTATTACGGTCAAAATCGTTAGTTCCTTTTATCTGTACATCTTTGTCATGTAAAGTGTCTCCAGGTTTTGTGACTATAGGATGAAATGGTTAAATAAATGTTTGTTTGAGATGTATGTTCGGTAGGAAGAAACCGATGCAGCCCAAGGGTTAGAAAAGAAAAATAGGGAGCTAATCAAACGTTTGTTTAAGATGTATGTTCGGTAGGAAGAAACCGATGCAATTCAAGGGTTAACAAAGAAAAATGTGGAATTAATCAAACGTTTGTTTAAGATGTATGTTCGGTAGGAAGAAACCGATGTAGCCCAAGAGTTAGCAAAGAAAAATAGGGAGTTAATCAAACGTTTGTTTAAGATATATGTTCGGCGAGTGATGAGAGAAGAATCTAAAAAAATATATATTTATTTTTTCTTAACAAATGGCGGGAAAATAAGGAAAATTCGCAGGATTATTAAAATTTATCACGAAATAAGTAAAAGTTTAGCGAATAATCGTTTGAAATAATAAAACGTTTTCTATATGATAAAGGTAAAGGTTAGTAAAAAAGTAGGTGAATTTATGACAGTAACATTTTATTCATATCCAAAGTGTGGCACATGTCAAAAAGCAAAGAAATGGTTTGAGGCAAACGATGTAGCATATGAGATGATTCATATTGTTGAAAATCCACCATCAAAAGAAGATTTACGTAATTTACATGAAAAAAGTGAATTACCATTAAAAAAATTCTTTAATACAAGTGGAATGCGTTACCGCGAACTTGGTCTGAAAGATAAGTTAAAGGATGCAAGTGAAGACGAAATGTACGAACTTTTAGCATCTGATGGCATGTTGATTAAACGTCCAATCGTAACAAATGGAACGAATGTAACACTTGGTTTTAACGAAGAGCAGTTTGAAAGTGTGTGGAAAAAGTACCAATAAGGTATTTTTACATAATTAATACATTCACTGGAGGTACAGTCATGAGCATTCCAAATAATTTACGTTACTCTGAAGAACACGAATGGGTAAAAACTGAAGGTAATGAAGTTGTTATCGGTATTACTCACTTTGCACAAGGTGAGCTAGGCGATATCGTATTCGTTGAACTTCCTGAAGTAGGTGCAACAATCGAAGCTGACGAGCCATTCGGAAGCGTAGAATCTGTTAAAACAGTTTCTGAGTTATACGCACCTGTAAGTGGTAAAGTTGTAGCAGTAAACGAAGAATTAAGTGACCAACCAGAACTTGTTAACGAATCTCCATACGAGGGTGCATGGATGGTTAAAGTTGAACTTTCTGATGCAAGCCAAGTTGAGAAGTTATTAACTGCAGAAAAATATGCAGAAATGACAAACCAAGACTAATTATAGTCGACTAAAGGACAGCCTTTGTGCTGTCCTTTTTTATTTTGTGTAAAATAATGAACGTAGAATCATATACTAATTATCGTGTAGGAGAGTGTTTTTTGAAAAAACGATTTCGTTTAATTTTTTATTGTCCAGCTCCAGTGGCTAGAACAGTCGGTCATTTCACTCTTTCGCTTGAGGCAAAAAGCGCCTCTAGTTCAAGAGTTCCAATGCCCTCTTGTTCTGAACGAGCCGCTTCCGCTTTTCTTTATGATCCAGCTTCAGCGGCTAGATTGTTCGGTGGCTTCGCTTCTTCCTACAAGGCAAAAAGCGCCTTTACGTCAGAAGCTCCATCCCCCTCACAATCTGAACGAGCCGCTTCCGCTTTTCTTTATGATCCAGCTTCAGCGGCTAGATTGTTCGGTGGCTTCGATTCTTCCTACAAGGCAAAAAGCGCCTTTACGTCAGAAGCTCCATCCCCCTCACAATCTGAACGAGCCGCTTCCGCTTTTCTTTGTGATCCAGCTCCAGCGGCTAGAACAGTCGGTCATTTCACTCCTGAACTTGAGGCAAAAAGCGCCTCTAGTTCAGGAGTTCCAATGTCCTCTTGTTCTGAGCAAGCCGCTTCCGCTTTTCTTTTGCAAAAATAAACAGGAAACAACATGAAAATAACGAATATACTATATACTAAGTTAAAGGTTGTATAGTATATGGTGATCGGGTGATGACATATGATTTATGTAGAAAAAGTCATTATTGTAGAAGGTAAATCAGATAGAAGAAAGATTGAATCTATTATTCGTGAACCGGTGGAAATTGTTTGTACAAATGGTACAATTGGTTTATCGAAAATGGATGAGCTCATTGATCAGTTTTTTGATAAGGAAGTGTATGTACTAGTGGATGCTGATGATGCTGGAGAAAAGTTAAGGAAGCAATTTCGAAAAGAATTTCCGCAAGCAGAGCATATTTACATTGATCGCTCGTACCGAGAAGTGGCAACTGCGCCATCTTCACACTTAGCAAATGTATTATGGGGAGCTGACATTGACGTTTATACAGAATATTTACGGTAAGGAATGATAGAAGTGATTGATTGGACAGGAGCCGAAGCTACAGCCCTAATAGAGAACGAAGAAAAAACAGTGTTATATGTATATACTCCAATGTGTGGAACATGCCAATTAGCAAAAAAGATGTTAACAGTTGTTGAGATGACAATTGAAGACCTCCAAATTGGAATGTTAGATTTAAATTATGCTCCGCATTTAGCGAAAGAGTATGGAATCGAAAGTGTACCGTGTTTACTTGTTTTTGAAAATGGGACACTCATGAAGAAGATATATGCATTTCATTCGGTTGAATATTTATATACGGAATTAAAGTAGGCGGCAAAGTTTTTGCCGCCTCGACATATTTCTCGGGAAATATGTCGAGATGCAGGGTGGTTACAGTATTTGTCGAGCGAAAGTAACAGGATTGCTCTTTAGTGAGAGGGAATGGTATGTGTAATAGAAAGTGATATGAAGGATGTGATTTAGGGTGAAATTATATTCTTTGCTGCAATCATTTGTAAATTACGCTAATGGTCAATATCATTTAGAGCCGCTTTTAAGACAAGGAGAAAAAACTGTTAATTTTCGCTTTGGAGATGAAAGTTGTTCGTTACAAATTTCAAGAGATTATATAGAGCTGCTACATGAGGAAAGAGGAACGGAGCAAATCGTTTGTGTAGATGAGGAAGATGTAAAACAATTGGTGAACGGAAATGTACGATTGCAAACACTAATGAACGATGGACGTGTACAATATTCGGGAACGTATCGAACGATGCTATTAGTTGAATCGATGTTCCATATATGTAAACCGATGTCAGTAGGTGCTTAAAATTCTGAAGTTTCATTTTTTACGAAAATTTCTGTTGACATGGTGTGTGGATATTGATACAATTCAATTCATAAAATATAGACAATTTCATAAATTACAAATCAGACGAAAATGTAATCTGATTTCTCTTATCAAGAGAGGTGGAGGGACTGTGCCCTGTGAAGCCCGGCAACCGTCAACTTATGTTGAAATGGTGCCAATTCCTGCAAAGCAAATGCTTTGAGAGATGAGAGAGAGGGATAATGTTGTTATATACGCATATAAACCTTTCTGCTTCTCTAAAGCGGAAAGGTTTTTTTATTGTTTGAATGTGGAGGACATTCAAACAATAAAAGTAGTGATAACGGTGGACTACACGCATTAAAAATAAAAAATTGCGGAGTCGACCAAAAATCTAGCTTCAGCGGCTAGAACAGTCGGTCGTTTCATCCCTTCCTATGAGGCAAAAAGCACCTCTTCGTCAGGGATTCGGGCGTCCTCTTGTTCTAAACGAGCCGCTTACGCTTTTTAAACAAAAAAAGGGGTGAACATCATGATCTTGTTAGAAAATGTAAAGAAAATATATAAAGCAAAAAGCGGTGATGTCACTGCTGTAGATAATGCCAATTTAAAAATAGACAAAGGTGAAATATTTGGTGTGATCGGATATAGTGGCGCTGGGAAAAGTTCTTTAATCAGATTATTCAATCAGTTAGAGAAACCAACTTCTGGCCAAATTACAATTGCAAATCGTGTGATTTCAGCAATTACAGGGAGTGAACTTCGTAAGGCAAGGCAAGAAATCGGAATGATTTTTCAGCACTTCAACTTACTTTGGTCACGAACTGTACGCGAAAATATCGAGTTCCCACTTGAAATTGCAGGTGTTGATAAGGCGAAGAGAAGAAAACGAGTGGATGAGTTAATTCATCTTGTTGGATTAGAAGGAAGAGGGGACGCGTATCCATCTCAGCTGAGCGGAGGACAAAAGCAACGCGTTGGTATTGCAAGAGCATTAGCTAACAATCCACAAGTGCTTTTATGTGATGAAGCGACATCAGCTCTTGATCCAGAAACGACAGATCAAATTTTAGATTTATTATTAGATATTAATAAGCGTCTCGGTTTAACAATTGTACTCATTACACACGAGATGCACGTGATTCGAAAGATTTGTAATCGAGTGGCGGTAATGGAGAAAGGGAAGATTGTAGAAACGGGTCCAGTACTTGATGTATTCCGCAATCCGCAGAAAGACATTACGAAACGATTTGTACAGCAGTTAACGGATTCTGAAGATACAAATGAAACGATTGAAAGTTTAATTGAAAAGTATCCAGATGGTAAAGTAGTTCGTTTGCAGTTTATCGGTGAAGCTGTAGAAAGACCAGTACTTCAAAGATTAATGCAACGTAGTGATATAGAAGTTAGCATTTTGCAAGGAAACATCGCCCAAACAAATAACGGCTCTTACGGTAGTTTAGTTGTTCATTTAAATGGTGAGGAAACAGCGATTCAGCAAGCAATAGAGGGAATACATCAAGATCAAGTAGAGCTGGAGGTGATTGCACATGGATAAGTTACTCACAAATATTGATTGGAATCAAATGTTAGAAGCAACTGGTGAAACGTTATATATGACGGCAATCGCAGCTCTTGCCACATTTGTTTTAGGACTAATTTTAGGATTGTTACTCTTTATGACAGCGAAAGATAATTTATGGGAAAACAAATCGGTTAACACGGCGATTGGAGCGTTCGTAAACATCTTCCGCTCGATACCGTTCATCATTTTAATCATTTTATTAATCCCATTCACAAAGATTCTGCTTGGAACAATTCTTGGAGCGAGTGCAGCACTGCCAGCTTTAATTATTGGAGCGGCACCGTTTTACGCGAGAATGGTTGAAATTGCACTTCGTGAAATTGATAAAGGTGTAATTGAAGCTTCAAAAGCAATGGGAGCAAAAACAAGCACTATTATTTTGAAAGTATTAATTCCAGAATCGTTACCAGCATTAGTATCTGGTATTACGGTTACAACAATCGCTTTAGTAGGCTATACAGCAATGGCGGGGGTTGTTGGTGCTGGTGGCCTTGGAACACTTGCTTATTTAGAAGGATTCCAGCGAGGAAATAACGATGTAACAATCGTTGCGACAATTTGTGTATTACTAGTGGTATTTTTCATTCAGTGGATTGGTGATAGTGTAACGACTCGAATAGATAAACGATAATAAAAAAACAGGAGGATGTTTCAAATGAAAAAATTATTACTTACAGCACTTATTTCAACTTCTATTTTGGGGTTAGCTGCTTGTGGCGGGAAAGATAAAGATGAAAAGAAACTAGTTGTGGGGGCTTCTAACGTGCCGCACGCTGAAATTTTAGAAAAGGCAAAACCGTTACTTGAGAAAAAAGGAATTGAATTAGAAGTGAAAAAGTTCCAAGATTACGTGTTACCAAATAAATCGTTAGCGGATAAGGATTTAGATGCAAACTACTTCCAGCATATTCCGTATTTAGAAAAAGAAATGAAAGATAAAAAATATGATTTTGAAATAGCAGGGAAAATTCACTTGGAACCAATTGGTGTATATTCTCAAGAATATAAGAGCTTAAAAGAACTTCCAGACGGGGCGACAATTATTATGAGTAATTCCGTTACTGACCATGGACGTGGTTTAGCAATTTTACAAAAAGAAGGCATTTTAAAAATTAAAGACGGAGTAGATCCAGTTAGTGCAACTCCAAAAGATATTGCAGATAATCCGAAAAACTTAAAGTTCAAAACGGATATCGAGCCTGGTTTGTTACCACAAGTGTATAACAATAAAGAAGGCGACGCTGTTTTAATTAACTCGAACTATGCAATTGATGCGAAATTAAATCCAGAAAAAGATGCAATTGCAATTGAAGGTGATGATTCTCCATACGCAAACGTATTAGTGGTTCGTAAAGGTGATAAAGATAAAAAAGGGATTAAAGAGCTTGTAGAAGTATTGCATTCTAAAGAAATCGAAGACTTTATTAATAAAGAATATAAAGGAGCGGTTGTTCCTGTAAAAGAATAATTGCTGAAAAGAGCTGGTGTATGCCAGCCTTTTTTATAACTACATAACTATAGGGGAGAAGGGGACATCATATGAAAAAGATTCTATTGTCAGTTGTTACAGCGCTGTCTGTATTTACATTAGCTGCTTGCGGAGGGAAAGAAGAGAATAAGCTTGTGGTGGGAGCTTCTAACGTGCCGCATGCTGTTATTTTAGAAAAGGCACAGCCGATACTAGAGAAAAAGGGCATTAAATTAGAGATTAAAAAGTTCCAGGATTATGTTTTGCCGAATAAAGCGTTAGCGGATAAGGAAATTGATGCGAACTACTTCCAACACATTCCTTACTTAGATAAAGAAATTCAAGAAAAGGGATATAAAATTTTAAACGCAGGAAAAATCCATTTAGAGCCAATGGGCATTTATTCTAAGAAGTATAAAAGTTTAAAAGAATTGCCAGATGGCGGAACAGTTATTATGAGTAATAACGTAGCGGAGCGTGGCCGTATGCTCGCATTGTTACAAAAAGGTGGCGTTATTAAATTAAAAGACGGTGTAGATGTTGTTAAAGCAACAGTAAAAGATGTTGTAGAAAATCCGAAAAACTTAAAGTTTAAAACAGATGTAGAACCGGGACTTTCACCGAAGCTATATGAAAATAATGAAGGTGATGCTTTATTCATTAATTCAAACTACGCAATTGATGCGAAATTAAATCCAACAAAGGATGCAATTGCGATTGAAGGATCAGACTCTCCGTATGCAAATATTATTGCAGTTCGTAAAGGTGACGAGAAGAAAAAAGAAATTAAAGAACTAGTAGAAGTACTGCATTCAAAAGAAATTCAAGATTTTATTAATAAAGAATATAAAGGTGCTGTACTTCCGGTAAGTGAATAAATATAAGGGAAGGACTGGAAAATTACCAGTCCTTTTTTCTTTATATAAATAAGAAGAAAGGTGTATCATATAAAGATGCAAGGGAAATACTTATATACATTTGTGAAAAAATTGTTACTTTTTTTCGTCGTTTGCGATATCATTTTATTTGATATAAAATTAGAATGAGAATAAAATGAGAATATGAACGTTTTAGGAATTTTTAAAATGTATATAGAGGATTAATGGAGGTATTGAGATGGCTGGTTCTACATTAACGGTTAAAGACTTACACGTATCAATCGACGGTAAAGAAATTTTAAAAGGTGTAAACCTTGAAGTAAAAGGTGGAGAAATCCACGCAATTATGGGACCTAACGGAACAGGTAAATCAACTTTATCTTCTGCAATTATGGGTCACCCAAAATATGAAGTAACAGAAGGTAGCATCATCATCGACGGTGAAGATGTATTAGAAATGGAAGTAGATGAGCGCGCACAAGCAGGTCTATTTCTAGCAATGCAATATCCAAGTGAAATTAGCGGAGTAACAAACGCTGACTTCTTACGTTCTGCAATTAACGCACGTCGTGAAGAAGGCGATGAAATTTCTCTTATGAAATTTATCCGTACTTTAGATAAAAACATGGAATTCCTAGAAATGGATCCAGAAATGGCACAACGTTACTTAAACGAAGGTTTCTCTGGTGGAGAGAAAAAACGTAACGAAATTCTTCAATTAATGATGATTGAGCCAAAAATCGCAATCTTAGATGAAATCGACTCAGGTCTTGATATCGATGCATTAAAAGTTGTATCTAAAGGTATTAACCAAATGCGTGGCGAAGAGTTCGGTTGCCTAATGATTACGCATTACCAACGTTTATTAAACTACATCACTCCAGACTTCGTTCACGTTATGATGAACGGTCGTATCGTTAAATCTGGTGGCCCTGAGCTTGCACAACGTCTAGAAGCTGAAGGTTACGACTGGATTAAAAAAGAATTAGGTATTGAAGACGAAACAGCAGAGCAAGAAGCGTAAGAGAGGAGCATAAACATGACAATCGGTACATTACCTTTCGATCAAGAAACAATCCGTCAGCGCGCAAGCGAAGTAAACGAAGCTGCTTGGTTGACTGAGTTCCGCTTACAAGCTCTTGCACAAGCAACTGAACTTCCAATGCCAACGCCTGATAAAACGAAAATTGAAAAATGGGACTTTATCGGAAAAGGCGACGCTGCTAAGCAAGAGCCTGTAAGTTCTTTAACAGAGCTTCCAGAAGCAGTGAAAAACTTAATCGATGAAAATAACAGCGTATTAGTACAACGTACTGGTACAACTGCATTCGTTTCTTTAGCAGACGAAGCAAAAGAAAAAGGTGTTATTTTTACAGACATCCTAACAGCTGCAACAGAGCATGCTGAACTATTACAAAAGTATTTAATGAAAGACGGCGTGAAGGTAGACGAGCATCGTTTAACTGCACTTCATGCTGCATTAATCAACGGCGGTGCATTTGTATATGTTCCGAAAAACGTTGTTCTTGAAACTCCACTTCAAGCTGTATTCTTAGTAGACGGTGAAGAAGCTAACGTATATAACCACGTATTATTCGTAGCTGATGCGAACAGTACTGCAACTTATGTAGAAAACTACGTTGCAAATGAAAATGCTAAAGGTATTGCAAATATCGTAGCAGAAGTAATCGTGGAACAAGGCGCACAAGTGAAATTTGGTGCGGTTGATCTATTAGCAAAAGACGTAACAACTTACGTTAACCGCCGCGGTGTTGTTGGACGCGACGGCCGCATTGATTGGGCTCTAGGCCTTATGAATGACGGAAACACAATTTCAGAGAACGTTACGAATTTAATGGGCGACGGATCATATGCTGATACAAAAACAGTAACAATTGGTCGTGGTAACCAAACACAAAACTTTACAACTAAAGTTGTTCACTTCGGTAAACACTCTGAAGGTTGGATTTTAAAACACGGTGTACAAAAAGATAGTGCAACATCTATCTTTAACGGAATTGGTAAGATTGAACATGGTGCATCTAAATCAAATGCACAACAATCTTCTCGCGTTCTTATGTTAGATGAAAAAGCTCGCGGTGATGCAAACCCAATTCTTTTAATCGACGAAGATGATGTAATGGCAGGTCACGCAGCTTCAGTAGGCCGCGTAGATCCGTACCAATTATACTACTTGATGAGCCGTGGTATTCCAAAACGCGAAGCAGAACGTTTAGTCATCCATGGATTCTTAGCACCTGTAGTAAATGAGCTTCCAATTGAAGGAGTAAAGGCACAGCTTGTTGAGGTAATTGAAAGGAAAGTTCGCTAATGAATATTCATGAAATACGCAAACAGTTTCCAATTCTTGATCAAAAAGTGAACGGCAAACAACTTGTATATTTCGATAGTGCAGCAACTTCTCAAAAACCAATTCAAGTCATTGAAACGTTAGAACGTTACTATAAAGAATATAATTCTAACGTGCATCGCGGTGTTCATACGCTCGGTACGAAAGCTACCGACGCGTATGAAGGTGCACGCGAGAAAGTTCGCAAGTTTATTAACGCGAAATCAATGGAAGAGATTATTTTCACGCGCGGAACGACAACTGCATTAAATACAGTAGCGGCTAGCTATGGTCTTGAAAATGTAAAAGAAGGCGATGAAATCGTTATTTCTTACATGGAACACCATAGTAACATCATTCCGTGGCAACAAGTTGCGAAGAAAACTGGTGCAACTTTAAAATACCTTCCGCTTCAACCAGACGGTACAATTTCTTTAGAAGATGTTCGTCAAACAGTTACACCGAATACAAAAATCGTTTCTATTATGCAAGTATCAAACGTACTTGGAACGATTAACCCTGTAAAAGAAATCGGAGCAATTGCACATGAAAACGGTGCAATCATGATCGTTGATGGAGCACAAAGTGCACCTCATATGAAAGTGGATGTACAAGATTTAAACTGTGATTTCTACGCATTATCTGCTCATAAGATGTGCGGACCTACAGGTATCGGCGTATTATATGGTAAAAAAGAATTGCTGAACAATATGGAGCCAATTGAATTTGGCGGTGAAATGATTGATTTCGTAGATTTACAAGAATCTACTTGGAAAGAGCTTCCGTGGAAGTTTGAAGCAGGTACACCGATTATCGGTAATGCAATTGGACTTGGTGCGGCAATTGATTTCCTAGAAGAAATCGGTCTTCATAATATTGAAAAGCATGAACATGAATTAGCGCAATATGCTTTAGAAAGACTATCAGAAGTAGATGGCGTTACAATTTATGGTCCAAAGCATCGCGCTGGTCTTGTTACATTTAATATTGAAGACGTACATCCTCATGATGTAGCAACTGTATTAGATGTAGAAGGCATTGCGGTTCGCGCAGGACACCACTGTGCACAACCGCTTATGAAGTGGCTGAAAGCTTCTTCTACAGCACGTGCGAGCTTCTATTTATATAATACAAAAGAAGAAATTGATACATTTGTTGAATCACTAATCAAGACAAAGGAGTATTTCACAAATGTCATTTAATAATTTAGATACGTTATACCGTCAAGTTATTATGGATCATTATAAGAATCCTCGTAACAATGGCGTGTTAGAAGATAGTGTTACTGTTAACTTGAACAATCCAACTTGCGGCGATCGTATTCAACTTACGATGAAAGTAGAAGAAGGTATTGTACAAGAGGCGAAGTTTGAAGGAGAAGGGTGTTCTATCTCAATGTCTTCAGCTTCGATGATGACACAAGCAGTAAAAGGTAAGAAAATTGAAGAGGCACTTCAGCTTTCTAAAATTTTCTCTGACATGATGCTAGGAAAAGAGTACGATGACAGCATTGATTTAGGAGATATTGAAGCATTACAAGGCGTATGCAAGTTCCCTGCACGTATTAAATGTGCAACATTAGCGTGGAAAGCGTTAGAAAAGGGCTTAAACGAAGATAAGTAATGTAAAAGGTTCCTAAAAACGAGGTTATCTAAGGAGGGACACACCAACATGGCGAAGCAACTGCCAGATATCGGCGATTATAAATATGGTTTCAAAGACAAAGACGTTTCGATTTTCCGTGCTGGACGCGGTTTAACAAAAGAAATCGTTGAAGAGATTTCACGTATGAAAGAAGAACCACAGTGGATGTTAGACTTCCGTTTAAAATCACTGGATAAGTTCTATGAAATGCCAATGCCACAATGGGGCGGCGACTTAAACGACTTAGATTTCGATGAAATTACGTACTACGTAAAACCATCTGAGAAATCTGAGAAGTCTTGGGATGAAGTACCTGAGGAAATTAAAGCGACATTTGATAAATTAGGTATTCCTGAAGCTGAGCAAAAATATTTAGCTGGTGTATCTGCACAGTACGAATCTGAAGTTGTATACCACAACATGAAAGAAGACCTAGAAGCTCTAGGAATCGTCTTCAAAGATACAGATAGCGCATTAAAAGAGAACGAAGATATTTTCCGTGAGCATTTCGGAAAAGTAATCCCACCAACAGACAACAAATTCTCTGCATTAAACTCTGCAGTTTGGTCTGGTGGATCATTCATCTACGTTCCAAAAGGTATTAAAGTGGATACACCACTTCAAGCGTACTTCCGTATTAACTCTGAAAATATGGGACAATTCGAGCGTACGCTTATCATCGTAGACGAAGGCGCACACGTACACTACGTAGAAGGTTGTACAGCACCTGTTTACACGACTAACTCACTTCACAGTGCGGTAGTAGAGATCATCATTAAGAAAGATGCATATTGCCGTTATACAACAATCCAAAACTGGGCGAACAACGTATACAACCTAGTTACAAAACGTGCGGTTTGTGAAGAAAACGCAACGATGGAATGGATTGACGGTAACATCGGATCTAAATTAACGATGAAATACCCAGCAGTTATCTTAAAAGGCGAAGGCGCTCGTGGTTTAACATTATCTATCGCGATTGCTGGTAAAGGCCAACATCAAGATGCTGGTGCGAAAATGATTCACTTAGCACCAAACACGTCTTCAACAATCGTTTCTAAATCGATTGCGAAGCATGGTGGTAAAGTAACTTACCGTGGTATCGTACAATTCGGACCAAAAGCGAAAAACTCTCGCTCTAACATCGAGTGTGACACGTTAATCATGGATAACCAATCTACATCTGATACAATTCCTTACAACGAAATCAAAAACGATTACGTTTCACTTGAACACGAAGCGAAAGTATCGAAAGTATCAGAAGAACAATTATTCTACCTAATGAGCCGCGGTATTTCTGAGCAAGAAGCTACAGAAATGATCGTAATGGGCTTCATCGAGCCATTCACTCGCGAACTTCCAATGGAATACGCAGTTGAAATGAACCGCCTGATCAAGTTTGAGATGGAAGGTTCTATTGGTTAAATAGAAATGCGGATCCGACTATTCAGACCCGTTGGCTAAGGTTCTTTCGCACAGAAGATGCTGTTTATTTTCTTGTGCGGAAGGTTCTTAGACATGAGGGTCTAGGAGGCGAAGCTGGACAATATTTAAAAGTGGAAGTGGCTCGTTCAGAATGTGAGGGGGATGGAGCTTCTGACGTAGAGGCGTTTTTTGCCTCATAGGAAGAAGTGAAGCCACCGAACATTCTAGCCGCTGGAACTGGATAATATATGTATGAAGAAAGCGCCCTGCTATGCAGGGCGCTTTTTTATGTTGTGCTTGATTGGGTTCAGTTTAGGTCAGTTCAGGGCAGGCTGGGATATCCAGTCGGTGTTTAACTAAATATATCGACTTATCAACAAATTACGACAGGAAGAACAGGCTGTATACCCCGAACCTAAATCGTATCCACCTTATCCACAGATTTAATACGCTCCCAAATATGTTTCATCTCAATGAACGAACCATATCCAATTAAAGCACCTAGCATATTCAATATGATGTCATCAATATCGAAAACACCAGTAAAAGTAAGGAGTTGTAATGATTCAATTAATAAAATAAACTTAATGAAAATTTTTGATGCCATTTTTACATTGTTTATTTGTTTAAATAATAACGGCAGAAGGAATCCGAATGGGATAAATATGATGACGTTCCCTAATGTATTCATAAGTACGATTTCTATATTATAAGGATCTAGTAAATGTGTAGGATCGAATCCACTTAGATAGCTGATTGTACTTTTGAGTGGAATTAAGTTTATTAACCCACCGTGTATAGAATGCCAGTCACCTGTTTCAAAGAAGTACTTCAGATTACCAAAGTAAAAAGCTTGCCTCCCGAGCAACAGTTTAAATAATAAAACAAATGAATACGGTAAAAATAATCCCCAACCAATCCACTGTACATATTTTTGCGTAGAAGATTGCATCGCTTTTTCAATTTCAGTTCCTAAAGTAGAGGCTTCTCCGAAGTTTTGAATGGCTAATGTAGTAGCTTCTTCTTCAGATTTTCCTTGATCGAGAAATTCTTGTTTTAAACTTGTAAGATGATCGTAAATTTCGAAGTAAAGTTCGTCTCTATCAGGTTGCGAGAGGTTTGTTTTTTGAACGATACTCTTTATGTATTTTTCAATCGTCATTAATTTAAAGCTCCTTTCTGACAAGTTTTAATAAGAGCTGTAACTGAATCCCACGCTGTTAGTTTTTCTTCTAAAATTTTCTTGCCGTTCGTAGTAATGTGATAAAATTTTCGTTTCATACCAGTTTCAGATTCACCCCAGTAGGAATTGATTAAATCCTTTTGTTCCAAGCGCTTAAGTGCTGGATAGAGTGTACCTTGGCTCATCGTGTATAGATCATTGCTGTTTTCTTTTAGCTTTTGAATAATTTCATATCCGTACGTATCGTGCTGTTTAATGATGGAGAGCAGTAAAATATCAATACTTCCTTTTAATATCTCTTTATCCATTTTATGGTTCACCACCTTATGGTGAGATTGTAACACGACATATGTCGTATTACAAGGTATATTTTCCGGAGGATACCCCATCTAGTATGCATTGAAATATATCAGCGATTATTCAAATATATCGACGGTTCGACAAGGGATATCGACTTATTGACAAAGTAAGACAAAAGAAATTCCGTATATACCCCACAACATGTTGTAGGAAAAGAGACCGACTGGAAGTAAGGCAAAGATACTGACAAATCCACTGACAATCTATTGGAAAATTCAATTGAAGCCCACCTACCGAACTCTTTGTTAAACTTTTTGACAAATCCCCGGAACCCCAACAAATCCCCCGTTCAATCATCTAAAACCCTTCCACACACTAGAAAAAGTTTTCTTATCAAAAAGGACAATCTTTTGCTTTTTCTTATAATGCGAGTACAATGTAAAATAGCAAGAAAAGACGAAAAGTATTTACAGGATTATTGCGTACGTGTAGCGTAAATGGCAGTAAGGAACTGAGAGGAGGTTTTTTCTCTGAATATAAATAAAGAAACAATCATCCACCTTTATCATACAAACGATATACATAGTCATTTTGAAAATTGGCCGCAAATTTCTCGGTTTGTACAAGGGGAGAAAAAGCGAAGACAGGAAGCGGGAGAGACCGTTTTGACGGTTGATATCGGCGATCATGTGGATCGTTTTCATAGTATTTCGGAAGCGACGAATGGACTTGGCAATACGAAGCTTTTGAATGAGGCGTTATATGATTATGTAACGATCGGAAATAATGAAGGAATTACGTTAGCGAAGGAGCATTTGAATCGTCTATATGATGCTGCTGGATTTGAGGTGCTCGTTGCGAATTTATTTGAAAAAGAAGGGGTACGTCCAGCGTGGGCAAAGCCTTATAAATTACATACAACGACAGATGGAATTACGATTGCCTTTATCGGATTAACAGTAGCGTATCCAGAGTTTTATCATATGCTCGATTGGCATATTGAAGATCCGCTTATCCATTTAGAGTCTATTTTAGAAGAAGTGCGAAATGAGGCTCATATTACGGTTGTCCTTTCTCATCTTGGAAAAAGCATGGATGAGTATATGGCAGAGCATTATGATATAGATGTTATTTTAGGTGCACATACGCACCATTTATTTGAGCGTGGCATTCTTATGAATAATACTTTACTTTGTTGTTGTGAAAAGTGGGGACGTTACGTTGGGCACGTTCAGCTTACTGTGGATAAAGAGACGAAGAAGCTGTTGAAAAAGGACGGTAGAGCGATTAAGACAGAACGTTTAGGTGCTTATAGCAAACCGTTATCCACAATTGAATTGCTGCAGGAAGAAAGTAAACAGATTATGGCAGAGCCTGTCGTTCATTTAAAGGAATCTTTACCAGTCGATTGGTTTCATGAGACAGCATTTTCGCACATGTTAGCAAATGCGCTGAAAACGTGGTGCGGTGCAGAGATTGGCATGGTGAACGCTGGTGTACTTCTTGAAGGATTAGAAGAAGGTGTTGTGACGCGCGGAGATATTCACAGAATTTGTCCACATCCAATTAATCCATGTTTATTAAAAGTGCCGGGGAAAACGTTAAGAGAAGTTATTTTGAAAGCACGTCGCCCGAATATGGAGAACCTTGAGGTAAAAGGATTCGGATTTCGTGGAAAAGTGATGGGGAAAATGATTTACGCTGGTGTCGAAGTCATTCCAGATATGATTCCTGGGAATAAAATTTTACTGGAAGATGTATTGATTAACGGGGAATCGCTGGAATTAGATCGTATATATACGGTAGGAACGATTGATATGTTTACATTCGGATACTTATACCCAGAGCTATCCACACTTTCTGACAAACAATATTATATGCCAGAGTTACTCAGAGATGTGTTAACAGACGTGTTGATAACTCATACATCTTCCGTCAAACTATAGGCTAGTTAACTTGTAACACTCATTTTTCTCTTGTCATACAGATAAGAAAGAGAGGAGTGTGGACTATGGTTAATGTGGAGCCAATTATAATCGATAATTATACGTTTATTGCGGTTAGCGTCAAACTTCCAAAGACAAATTTGCTAGCTGTAATGAGCGATAAAGGATATATTATGTGCGGTGCATTAGATGTAGGTCTTTTAAATGAGAAGTTAGGTGATCGAGGAATTATTGCTGGCCGTGCGGTTGGTGTAAGAACGATTGAACAACTTCTTGAAGCGCCGCTAGAATCAGTCACGATTGAAGCCGAAGCATTAGGTATTACGGCAGGCACAATCGGAAAAGAAGCATTATTAAAAATGAGATAAGCATATATCGTCCCTCCTTCTTGCATAGAAATGATATAAGAAGGAGGTTTTTTTATGAGTATATTTCGTTCGAAAAATTCGCGGTTTCGAAGGGGACCAATTTCCTTTCGGCACATACTGCTTATGTCGTTTATTCTTTTTGTCATATTACTCGTGCAAGGATTATGGATTGTGAATAAAAGCATTCAGCCGACATTACTTAAATATGGGGAAGTAGAGACGCATAAAATGGCGACAGCGGTTATGACGAAGGCGGTAAAAGATAGAATTAATGAAGGGTTTGATGTCGATTCATTAATGAAAGTACAAAATGATAAAAACGGGAAAGTATCCACAATTAATTTAAATACAAAGCAAGTAAATGAAATCGTAACGTCAACGACCACATACATAGAAAAATATTTACAGCAAGTAGAACAAGGTGATTTGAAGGGGCTAGGTATTTCTGAAAAAAATGGAGCAACGATGGCAGTTCCTTTTGGTCGTGTAACGGATAATGCGCTTCTTGGAAATATAGGTCCCGATATTCCAATTGATTTCACGACGATTGGTCATGTGAATACGGATATTAAACAAAAAATTGAACCGCACGGGATCAATACGACAGCGATTCAAATTATTATGGAGATGGAAGTCACGTTGCAAGTGATTATTCCATTTCATACGAAAGAAATAAAGGTAAAACAAGATGTTCCGATTGCAACGCGTATTGTTCAAGGGGAAGTGCCTACTTATTATGGAAGTGGGAGTGTTGTTGTACCTGATAAAAAGAAAACGGATAGTTAGCCGAATTAAAAAAATAACCGTAGCAATATGCTACGGTTATCGTTTTGTATTCGTGCGTTCTTTTCGCTCCCACAGACTTAAATGCATGTATGGATCGAAAGCCCATTCTGTATAACCATTGTCTTTATACATACCGAAATGTAGGTGGGGCGGGAATTTTCCAGCTGTGCCGGGAGGGCCGTAACCGGTGCTACCGACAAATCCGATTACTTTTCCTGGTTCGACAATTTGTCCAAGCTGTATTTCTTTTGAGAATCCGCCTAAATGAGCGTAATAATGGTAATTATTATGAAGGTCGCGAATACCGATGCGCCATCCGCCAAGACGGTTCCAGCCTTTTGTTTCAATAATGCCATAGCAAGTAGATCTTACTGGTACACCATAGCCTGCAAAAATATCAGTTCCTTCATGAACTCTCCTTCCCCCAAAACTTCTTCCAGCACCGAAAGTACTACGGTAGCTATGGTCACTACGAATCGGAAGAGGGAAAGCATTTCCTTCTAAATTAATACGTCCGTAATGTTTATAAATTTGGGCGTATTCGGTAATTAATTCAACTGTTTTCGCACGTCTATAATATTCCCAAAGCATAATGTGAACACGGTCTTCGGACGTTCCTTGTTTCTTTAAAATTGTCGCTGCTGTATGCAGAAGATCACGGTCGTTATTTGCGTTTGCAAATCCATCTTTGTCACCATCTAAACCCAATCCGCCAAATAGAGAAATTGTATGGGGGAGAGTGTCGTTACCATTAACGGGACCAGCCCATATTTCTGGTTTGAAATAAAGGGAGATAATGGCATCTGGTTTTTTCGGAATATCTTTTCTTACGCTCCGTATATTTCTTTCGTATTGATCCATTGCAGCTAAGTAATACCACGGAATGCCTGAAGATTGCTCGGTTTCTTTATATAGTGCCATGCGCTTTTCGTATATGCTTTGCTGATTATCTTCACCGTAAGCGATATTTTGGTGGAGAAGAAAGCAAATCGAAAGCAAAAGAGAAATTTTTCGAAGCATGAAATAGACTCCTTTCACAACATCACTCTTTTTAGTGTGGGATATACGGAGTATTTCATTATAGGGAACGATTGGAAAAAATCTTAGAATCTTCATTTGAGCAAATCGCTTTCATACGTTAGAATAGATATGTTACATTGAAAGAAGCGAACACGGTAAATTATTTCATATTGTGCGGAGTTGATAACCATGACAAAACAAACAGAATATAAGCGCAAGCCCGAATGGTTGAAAATTAAGTTAAACACGAATGAAAACTATACAGGCTTAAAGAAAATGATGCGTTCTAAGAATCTTCATACAGTTTGTGAGGAAGCAAAATGTCCGAATATTCATGAATGCTGGGCTGTAAGAAAAACAGCAACATTTATGATTTTAGGTGCGGTTTGTACACGTGCTTGTCGTTTTTGTGCGGTTAAAACAGGCTTACCAACTGAGCTTGATTTACAAGAGCCAGAACGCGTAGCAGATTCTGTAGTACAAATGGGCTTAAAGCACGTTGTTATAACAGCGGTTGCACGTGATGATTTAAAGGACGGGGGAGCAGCTGTTTTTGCTGAAACAGTACGCGCTGTACGTCGTAAAAATCCATTTACGTCAATCGAAGTATTACCATCTGATATGGGTGGAGTAGAAGAAAACTTAAAAATGTTAATGGATGCAAAACCAGATATTTTAAACCATAACATTGAAACAGTACGTCGATTATCTGACCGAGTTCGCGCTAGAGCAAAATATGATCGTTCATTAGAGTTTTTACGTCGAGCAAAAGAAATGCAGCCTGATATTCCAACTAAATCGAGCATTATGGTGGGCTTAGGTGAAACGAGAGAAGATTTAATTGAAGCGATGGATGACTTACGTGCAAACAATGTGGATATTTTAACTCTTGGACAATACCTACAGCCATCTAAGAAGCATTTACCAGTTCTTAAATATTACCCACCAGCAGAATTTGCAGAGCTTAAAGAAATTGCACTTAGCAAAGGCTTTAGCCACTGTGAAGCTGGCCCACTTGTGCGTTCTTCTTACCATGCGGACGAGCAGGTTCGTTCTGCAAAAGAAAAAACAGCAGAAGCAAAATAATGAAAAAAGAGAGCTAATCATTAGCTCTCTTTTTGTTTATATTCTAAAACAGTATTTGGGCATGTTAATAAGATTTTCTTTAATTCCTCTGTGGATAATTCAATTGTAAATTCAGGTACACCAGGTGTAATTAAAATTTTATCGTAAGCATAAATAGCACTATCCACAATAATCGTTACATTTTGTGAATAACCGAAAGGAGCTACACATCCTGGAGTACAGCCTGTTTCTTCTCTTAGCTCATCAGGAGAACAGAGAGATAAGCTTTCTCCTGTTATTTCTTTCATCTCTCCTCGGTTGAGCCTTGTACCCTCTAACGTAAAAAATACGTAATAATCTCCAGACTTTGATTTTAAAAATAAGCTTTTACTTGGAGTGCCGTGTAAGCCAAGCCTTTCACGTACGATACGATCTGTTTCATAATCGAGTACTGGTTCGTGTTCAAACTTTTCGTAAGAAGCATTTGTTTTATGTAGTAAAGCAAGTACATCTTCGTACATATGGAGTGATACCCCTTTCTATTGTTAGTACAGTTTCTTCTCGTGGCGTCAACTGAATGTGTTGGAAAGAGATATTACTTGGACGGTGCTTCCCATAATCGTTTTAGGATACATTGTTTATCGAGTGTAATTTCGTAAATATCAGGATTCGTTAAAGCTCTCCATTCAATAAAGCCGATCGTATGATCAAAGTGCTTTAAAATGAGCGTCAGTAAGTTGCCGTGTGTAACAAGTAGTGTTGTAGTATGGTTTAACTTTAAAACGTCTTGGATAAGTGATATAGCACGATCCGTCGCTTGTTTTGTTGACTCTCCGCCTGAAAAGGCGATATCTATATTTGTAAAAGTAGATTCTAGTTTTTGCAACCAATCATCCATTGGAACGTCGCTTAATATGCGTTCAGCTAATCGTTCATCTTCTTGGATAGACAAGTTAGCTTGAAGCGCATAGGGCCGAATAGAATCGATAGCTCGCACAAATGGGCTTGAAATAATATGATCTATTTGTGATTGGTTTTCTAAGAGGAATGTAGCAAGAGTGTTTGCTTGATTTTTTCCTGCAATCGTTAATTCGGCATCACGTTCTTGTCCAGTTGCTGAACAATGTCGTATTACAATCAATTTCTTCACAATTCATCCCCATCTTTCAAGTTGACGCTATATACTTCGACAAATGTGGGAAAAATTCCTTTTTATTGGAAACGGCATATTGATTTAAATATGTGGAAAAGTAATGTGGATAAATGAACATTTGAGGTGTAATGATGAAAAAAATGATATGTATTATATTCGGTCTTTGTTTTTTTATACACTTGTCCACAACATATGCAGAATCCAATCAAAAATTAAATTATCCAAGCAATCGAAATAAATCATTTGTGAGTGAAGATGTGTTTTACGAACAGTTAGATAAGAAAATCTATAAAGAATACAACAATGCAGCATATAGCGTTCGAAAAAAGATTCTATTTAAAGAAGTGCCGGATAAAGAATTTTCTTTCAGAAAAAAAGCAGCCGTGGGTTGTCGTAGTAGCGTGGTACTTCAAGATTTTTTTGTTCACCCTGATCGCCAAGTTTATTTTTTTGCTTCCTTTTCTCAAAATGAAGCAGAAGAGTTTCATAAGTACATTGTTATAGATGCAGAAACAAAGAGGGAGCTGCAAGAGGGCAAGAGTTATCATCATTGCGAAAATCGTGGTAAAAAATAACCCACCAGCTGGTGGGTTATTTTTTATTCCGGTACACTCATTAATTTCTCTTTCATTTTACGAATAAGAATGACAGCACCAATTGTGAAGAGAAGGGTAATTCCTTCTGCAACAAAGATGTTAATTGTTTTTGTTTGATAAAGTGCCGCGAAAAAGTCTACAAATGCGTGGAATAATATAGCGTAAACAAGGAAGATATATTTCTTCTGTTTTACTGCGTATAAGACAAGCATTGTAAAGGCAATTTGCAATACAAGAGCCATAATTCTTTCCAAGCTGCCAAGGAAGTATAAATAAGCAGGTTGTTCTATTAACATATCCTTTACAAGATTTAATTGTGGTAGTTTTTCTGCCATTTGAGCGAAGCTACCATTGTTAATAGCATTAGCGAATATAAGTGTCTGCAATGCAGAGAATCCGCCAACTAAAATGGATTCAATCCCGCCGTGACCAATTCCATAAGCGAAGCCATCTTTATATTCTAGATATTTTTTTAGTAGGAAGAAGAAGGCAACGAAGCGTCCTAATTCTTCAAAAATACCAGCAGTTAGTCCGCCATAAATTGCAAAGACAAACGGATTTTCTAAAAATGGAGCGATTGCTGGATTACCACGCATAAATAGGTGGAACGGTGTTTCGAGAATTTGGGTAAATCCAATAAAGATAAGAACACCAACGCCGACCACTTTCCAATTAATATTATATTTTTTACGGAAATAAACAAACGCAATAATAGGTACCAGAATCGAAATCACAAGTTGAATTGTGATACTGGCAATTACCGTACTTGAAACCATACTTTCACCGCTTTCTAATATATGTACATATCTATTATGCATGAAATATAGTGGAGATGAAACTTTTAACAAAAAATGAATTTACTTATTGACTCTAACGTTGCGTCATACTTTATCGTATGTATTAAGGGGGAGATACACATGACAATGAAGGTAAAAGAAGTAGCTAATTTAGTTGGAATTAGTGTGCGCACACTGCATCATTACGATGAAATTGGGTTGTTAACCCCAGACGAGACGACAGAGTCTGGATATCGTCTGTATTCCAATAAAAATTTAGAGACATTGCAGCAAATTTTATTTTTTAAAGAGCTAGGCTTCCCTTTGAAGAAAATTAAAGAAATTATCATGAGTCCATCATTTGACCACGAAGAAGCACTACAGCTTCATAAGAAAATGCTTCTTGAAAAACGTGCCAGATTAGATAAGGTGATTGCGACAATTGATAAAACAATTCAGCATACAAAAGGAGAGATTGAAATGACGAATAAAGAGAAATTTGAAGGCTTCGATTTCAGCCATAATCCGTACGAAGAAGAAGCGCGTGAACGATGGGGAGACGCAGCTGTAGATAAAGCGAATGAATACGCGAAAGGTATGTCAAAAGATAATCAAGAAGAGTTTAATACTATTTACAGAAATTTAGCGGCGCTTAGACACGGCGCACCAGATTCTAAAGAGGCACAGGAAGCAATCGGGGTATGGTACGATTACTTGCAAAACTTTGGAGAATATTCACTAGATGCTTTTAAAGGACTCGGTCAAATGTACGTCGCTGATGAGCGCTTTACGAAAAATATCGATAAGTTTGGTGAAGGTTTAGCACAGTTTATGTGTGATGCGATGGAGGTTTATGCGGATCGTAAGAAATAGTAAAAAAGGTGGAGGTTTTCTCCACCTTCTTTATTTTTTAATCATATCATTCAAAGTCTGATCCCCCGTATTGTTTAAATGAGGATTTTTGCTCATTTCTCGCTTTAGCATGTCGAGGCTCTGTGTATATTCTGTATCATTTAAGCTACCTGATTGAAGGCCTTGAATTTGAGAAATCAACTTTTGGTCTGTTGATACATATGCTTTATAATAGCGAGGGACGATGGACAAAGCAGCTTTATATACTTGATCCGCTACGAGTTTTGGATCCGTTGTGTTTGCACGGTATACAACAAATACTTCATCATCGGTAACGAGCGTAGCAGCGTTTGTAACGTCAGGAAGTTTGACTGTCATGCTTGTAATCATTTCAGCGACTTTCTCACGGTTAATGGCTCCTACTTGTTTGTTAGATACTTCATGTTTTTGTTTAGATGAATAACCGACTCTCGTTAATCTTGTATTTGTATTTTCCGTATGATACATGTCGTTTTTATTGGAAACAAGAACACGACTTCCTTCTTCACGTTCCATTTCGGCTTTATTAGATGATTGACAGCCTGCAAATAAGGAAAGAGTGAGGAGAGAGAGTATAATTTGTTTTTTCACGATGTATCACCTCCTTCTCCATAGCATGCACTAATTTTCAATTTTTTGTATTTGAAATTGTTGGTTGGTATGCTTTGTGATACGATAAAAAGAAGAATGCTTAGAGAGGAAGTTAATGATGGAGCAAAAGCAAGAGCAAGAGATGCATGCTACGGTGAGCATTAATAATGTTCAGTACGAAGTAATTAAAAACTTTCGTGACGGTTTTAATGAAGAAGCATTTAAAGAGCGTTATGCAGAAATCTTAAATAAATATGATTACATCGTAGGGGATTGGGGTTATGAGCAACTTAGATTGCGCGGTTTCTTTGATGATAGTAATCAACGTTCGACATATGATACGAAAATTAGTACGTTAACGGAGTATTTATACGAGTACTGTAATTTCGGTTGTGCACACTTCGTATTACGAAAAGTGAAGAAATAAAAAAATCCTCTTACGATTGTAAGAGGATTTTTTGCATATTTTCACTTATAAACAAATCGAGATATGATCGCCTTCAGAAAGTATTGTATTTGGTTTCATTTGTTGTCCGTTCAATTGAATATCCCCATTTTTAATTTTATCCACAATGCGTGTACGGCTCCAGTCGGAAATATATGTGGATAAGGCTTTATCCATTCGGTGGGAACCGAAAACGATATCTAATACGATCGTGATTTCGGCTATGCCGTTTTCTTTATGTTGTGTAATGGAAATGGTAGTAGTTGTTTCTATTTGATCTTGCTGCGTCATGTCGAATGTTTCAACGTGATCAGTGAATGCTTTATAAATACGAAGCTTTTGATTCCACGTATGATCTTTCGGACATTTATAAATGGCAAAACGATATATATTTTTTCCGTTGGCGTTATGCCTACGAATATTCGTGTCAGTAAATAAGGTAGTGCGTCTGCAATTTTTACAATACTTTTCGATTGTGTTTTGCTCATTTTCATATAAACTCCAAGAAAGTTGTACTTTCTGCATTTTCCTTCACCTCTTATAGTAGTGGTAAAGGAACGTAATACAGCTATTTGGATGTCTTGTAGTATGAAGACATGATAAAAAGACAAAAATAAAAGGAGATTCCCTTAGGAACCTCCGTAAACATCATACTACAGATGCGTTACGTTCCTTTGTAATGGGAATGGGCAGACTACTCCCTTGAAAAAGCACGGTGCTTTTTTGAGAGTAATGCTATCCAATTGCTGGTCCATTACAAAGTAAATGTTGGCATACGTAGATAACGTCCTTTCTATCCAAATAGATTTATTCTTAATTATAACATATAAGATTGAAAATTCAAAATACTTAAAGCGAAAAAACACCAGCTAAAATAGCTGGTGCCTAAGATAAATTATATAAGTTCAAATAAAAATGAGCGTAATTCTTCTGCAATTTCTTCAGTCATAGAAAATGCATGCTCTAAGTAGCCTGGTTCGTTTAAATCGTCAGGACCGATGATTGCAAATCTATTGCGCTGTATATCAAGGACAATTGTTTTACCGTAATGACGATCGGAGTATAAAAGCGCTAAATCATGACGCTCATTTTCTCCCATAAAGCTAACGAAACGAGTTCTTGTAGCGACTGTATCGTCGTACAGAAAGAAACGTTCTTCCATACACATGGCTCCTTTATTAAATATCTAAGTTTAAGTGTGGTTTATGATCTAAATGGTGATGCGTTTTAATGAATCGTACCGTTCTTGTTTTGTAACGCATAACGATAGAATATGTTTCAGCTAGATCTCCGCCAAGGAATTTCACGCCGTCTAATAACTCACCAGCAGATACACCAGTTGCTGAGAAGATTGCATCATCCCCAGATACTAAGTCATCTAACATAAGAAGTTGACGAGGATCTTCTAATCCCATTTCACGACAACGAGCTTCTTCTTCTTCGTTCATTGGAACTAAGCGAGCTTGCATTTCACCTTCAAGGCATTTTAATGCTGCTGCAGAAATAACACCTTCTGGAGCTCCGCCAATACCTACGAATAAATCAATACCCGTTCCAGGTAGTGCTGTTGCGATTGACGCACCAACATCACCATCACCAAATAATTTTACGCGTGCACCTTTTGCACGAACACGGTCAATAATATCTTGATGACGTTCACGTTCTTGCACGATAACTGTTAGATCGCGAATCTTTTTATTGTTAGCTTCTGCTACAATTTCAATTGTTTTTTCAATTGGATCATCTAAGCTAATTTTACCAGCTGCTTTTGGACCAACCGCGATTTTTTCCATGTACATATCAGGAGCATGAAGAAGGTTTCCTTTATCTGCGATTGCGATAACTGCCATTGCATTTGCAAGACCTTTTGCAACGATGTTTGTACCTTCTAATGGATCAACGGCAATGTCTACTTCTGGACCGTTACCTGTTCCTAGTTCTTCACCAATATACAACATCGGTGCTTCATCAAGTTCTCCTTCACCAATTACAACTGTACCTGCCATGTTTACTGAATCAAACATATCACGCATTGCTGTAGTTGCTGCATCATCTGCTTCGTTTTTCTTTCCGCGGCCCATCCACTGTGCGGATGCTAATGCTGCTGCTTCTGTTACACGGACAATTTCTAGTGCGAGTTCACGTTCCAAGATTCCATTCCTCCAATTTCAAAAATCATACAAATATAACTATAACAAATAACGGAGAAAAGGTGAATTCGAAAAATTGTCGATTTTTTCAGAAGAAAGCGTTACAATTAAAATGTAAATGCTTTAATTTCCAGGTAGGTGACATTCATGTATTTTGTAGACAGAAAGAAAATAGAACAAATGCTAGTATGTTTAGAACGAGCAACAAGTACATTTCAAGAGAAAAAGATATATGAAACCGAGTTTGAATTTTACGCATTAGAACGTATAGCTCATCTAATTATTGATTGTGTATTAGATGTAGGGAATGCGATGATTGATGGATTTATTATGCGCGATCCAGGAAGTTATGAAGATATTATTGATATTTTGATGGACGAGCGAGTGATAAGTGCAGAAGAAGGACAAGGAATGAAAGAAATTATCCTTCTTCGAAAAATGCTTACGCAAGATTATATTCAAATGAATCATGATGAATTATATAAGACGATTCAAAAACATATTGCAGTGGTAGAGAAATACCCAGCAAATATTCGTAGTTATTTAGAGAAGGAATTAGGACCTGTATCTGCATTTGTACCAGAATAATTATGCTTATAAGATCCCCGGGACTGCCTTTTGGGGATCTTATATTGTATGTGAGAAAGTAAAGGGAAAAGGGAGAAGGGTTAAGCATGGGGGAAGCACGTACGACGAAAGATGAAATTGTACAATTGTTGAAAGTTAAGGGAGAGCACACAGTAGCGGAACTAGCTGACGTTTTAGAGATTACAGAAATGGCGATCCGAAGACATTTAAGTAATCTTGAGAAAGATGGTTTCATTTATTCTAAGATGGTAAGACAACATGTCGGAAGACCAACTTATTTATATGGATTAAGTGAAAAGGGAGAAGATACATTCCCGAAGGAGTATAAGCAATTTGCGATTGATATGCTAGAAGATTTAGCTCGAATGGGTGATGAAAAAATACTTCGTTACGTTTTAACAGAGAGAACGAAGCGAATGGAAGAACAGTTGCAAAAGCGAGTGAGTAATCAAAAGAATTTAGCATATAAAGTGCAAGAGATAGCAGCTATGCAAGAGAAAAATGGTTATATGGTTCAAATAAAGAGAGATGGAGAGAACTCTTTCGTAATTGAAAAACAAAACTGTCCGTTAAAAGAAATTGCAGAGAGATTCCCGCAAGTATGTGAAGATGAAAAAGAGATGTATAATCGTTTATTTGCAGGAGCAGATGTAAAGACGTTAGCAAACATGTGTGAGGGCGATTGTAGTTGTTCTTACCAAGTAAAAGAGAAAAAATGAACGTTATGGGGCGCTTTAAGGTAAAGCGTTTTTTTCTTTTTGAAAAGCGGGTAATATAAGAGTGGTATGATAAGGTGAGAACGTTAGCATAGAAGGAGAGACATAATGATGTATAAAGGTTACTTAATTGACTTAGACGGTACGATGTATCGCGGAGAAGAACAAATTGAAGAAGCGAGCGACTTCGTAAAAGCATTAGGAGAGCGCGGCATTCCTTATTTATTCGTTACGAATAACTCAACGCGTAAACCAGAACAAGTGGCAGAAAAACTTGTTCGTTTCGATATTCCAGCGAAAGCAGAGCAAGTATTCACAACGAGTATGGCGACAGCGAACTTCATTTATGAACGTAAACAAGACGCAACTGTATATATGATTGGTGAAGAAGGCTTACATGATGCACTTGTGGAAAAAGGATTTGAACTTGTGGATGAAAATCCTGATTTCGTTGTTGTTGGTTTAGATCGTGACATCACATATGAAAAATTAGCAAAAGCTTGTCTTGCTGTGCGTAACGGCGCAACGTTTATTTCTACAAACGGAGATATTGCCATTCCGACTGAACGCGGATTATTACCAGGTAACGGTTCATTAACATCAGTTGTAGCCGTATCAACAGGCGTAGATCCAATCTTTATTGGAAAACCAGAATCAATCATTATGGAACAAGCTCTAAAAGTGCTTGGTATAGAAAAAAATGACGCATTAATGGTTGGGGATAACTACGATACAGACATTTTAGCGGGAATAAATGCTGGCATGCATACGCTTCTTGTCCACACTGGAGTCACAACTGTGGAGAAGTTAACAGAATATGAAGTACAACCAACGCAAGTTGTGCATAACTTGACGGAGTGGATTGAGAAGATGTAATGAAATGCAGGTAACCGGAATAGGTTACCTGTTTTTTTATGCATAATTGCATATTCGCTGTTGTTATATAAAATGTAAAATTTATATGTAATGATACAAGGGGGGATCAGAGTGTACTGGATGTCATGTATTATGTTTGTTTTTACATTATGTGTTTTGTTTTTTGTTCTATGGAAGATATATAAAATAAATGAAATGAAAAAAAGCTCAGGAAAACTCATTGCAATGTATCCTCGAGTGAAAAGACGTTGGATTGCATTACTTGGACCAGCATATTTCATTGGGCAATGTATGTATATATATGCTCAGTACGTAAGTGGCGATATTGATACAGTTGAACAGTTTCTCATTCAGCTAGGTATTCATGCTGTAGCAAGTTGTTTTATGACTTTAATAGCTATCCATCTTATTAAAAGTGTACAAATATATGAAAAAGGTGTAGTAGATGGATTAAACTTTTATTCATACGAAGAATTAAAAGGCTATAAAACATCAACATGGGAAAATCCAAAAGAAAATATATTTTTATATCGCGGGCGAGAAAAAATGAATGACAATGTAAATTTACTTATTAGACAGGAAGATATGAATGAATTAGAAAGCATTCTTCAAAGATATATTCCGAAATTAATGATGAAATAAAAAAACTCCGGTTTTAACAACCGGAGTTTTTTATTAGAATGCACGATTCACAACATCTTTAACTTCTTCAAGATATTGCTTACGCACACTGTTATCCACAGAAGGAACACTCGTATAGAATGTATGCTCAATTGTTTCAATGCCTGTAAATTCAAAAATACCAACATCCGCTGTTTTCTTCATTGCGTCAAACATACCGCCTGCTGTGTATGCTTCTTTCGAATTTCCCATTGTAGATAATAATAAGCCCTTTTTACCGCTTAATAACTTTTCAATACCGTTTTCACCGTAAGCATAAGCGAAGCCGTGACTAAATACACGGTCAACGTATCCTTTTAAAATAGCAGGAAGACCCGCCCACCAAACTGGGTAAATAAATGTAATGCTATCAGCCCAAGAGATATGCTCTTGTTCTTCTTTAATATCTTCTGGTGTGTTTCCTTGAGAAAATGAGATGAAATCGGAAGCGCCTAATACTGGATTGAAGTTTAATTCGTATAGATCGCGAACGCGTACTTCATGACCTTTTTCTTCTAATTCACTTTTTACCGTTTCTAAAATTGCGTGGTTGAAGCTTTCTGTATTTGGGTGTGCATAAACGATTACATGTTTCATTGTTCTTCCTCCTATTTGTGGATATGTGAATAGTTTTTATGTATTCGTGTAACTATTATGGTTACTTTTTTTACGAGAGTCAATTTTTCTGACATGAGAAATATTAGTGTGTGACAAAAAAATACAAAATAGTAGGGATTTTGTATTTTTGAATAGAATATATAGATTGGTAAATAGAGAGAGAAGGGGATATGGGGATGAATATTATTGAAATTGAAAGGTTAGAAAAATCGTTTGATATTGGGGATAGTAAAGTAAAAATATTAAAAGGTATTAATCTTCAAATTCAAAAAGGAGATTTCGTTTGTATTATGGGGGCAAGTGGTTCAGGGAAAACAACTTTATTGCAGCTATTAGGTGGATTAGATATTCCGTCAGTAGGTAGTATTCGAGTTGACGGTACAGAGATTTCAACGTTAAAAGAAAAAGAGCTCGCTTTATTTAGAAGACATAAAATCGGTTTTATTTTTCAACAGTTTAATTTGATTCCGGTGTTTAGTGCAGAGGAAAATGTAGGATTACCGTTACTGTTGGATAATGTATCGCAAAAGAAGGCAACGGTGACAGCAACTCGTTTATTAGCGCTTGTTGGGTTAAAAGGAAAAGAAAAGCATTTACCAGCGCAGTTATCAGGTGGGCAACAGCAAAGGGTTGCGATAGCAAGAGCTTTTGCAAATGAGCCGGCAATTATATTAGCGGATGAGCCAACAGGGGCATTAGACTCAGAAAACAGCAAAAATATCATCGCGGCACTTCGAAATGCGTGTGATGAGTTAGGACAAACAGCTGTTGTTGTAACGCACGACCCGTTCGTAGCGGCTCATGCGGATAAAGTTGTTTTCTTATTAGATGGTGAAGTGATTCATGAACACGCTGAAAGTAAAGGGTGGAAGTTTCGAAATATCTCGCAACAAGTTACTCACATTCAAGAAATTATGAATCGTCACTTTAAAGTAGGAGGTAAAGGTGATGCGATGGGTAATTAAGTATGCGGTAAAATCGATGAAACAAAATTGGCTGCGAAATATGTTGATTGCCCTCGGTGCAGCTTTAGGTGTTATGTTAGCGACGATGTTATTACTAGGTAATCAATCAGTAGAACAAAGTGTGAAGGAACAAGTAGTAAGCCGGTATGGAGATTATAATTTACAATTTGGCTATATAAAAAATGATATGTATTTAAATAATGAAAGTTTAAAAGGAATAGATGGCTTAGAAAATGCCGAAAAAATATCAAAAGCACTTATACCGTATCCTTTTCCACATTATAAAGAGTTATCGGGAAAGCCATCTTATTGGGGTGTTGAGCAAGATTCTCCAGAAATGCATTCTTATAAAATAGTAGAAGGGCGATATCCGAAAGAAGGTGCTGAAGTAGCGCTGACAAAAGGGTATACAGATCGTGAAAATATACGTGTAGGAGATACGATTAAACTGCCATTCCCGCAGTATGGAGAAAAGACTGTGAAAGTCGTCGGTATTTTAAATCCACCGTTAATGGCATCAATGGGGCATAGTGCTTATTTTCCAATCTATTGGCTTCAAAAAGAATTAAATTTACCAAATCAATTCAATCTCATTCAAGTGAAAGTACAAGATGTAAATGTGAAAAAAGCAATTGCTTTTGATGTACATAAAAGGATTGAAAATATAAAGGTGGACCAACGTACTTATGTTGATAAGGCATTTGAACGGCTAAATGTAATGAAGCCGTTAATTTTTAGTTTAGGTGGTATTGCCTTATTTGTAGTAGCCCTTTTAATAATGGGAAGTTTCTTCTTATCTGTTAGAAGTCGGTTTAAGCAGTGGGCATTATTACGTGCACTCGGTAGTAACCCAAATCAAATTATATTAGTCGTTTTATTAGAGGCTTTATGTATCGGAGCAATCGGATCGCTAGCAGGGGTTATTCTTGGGGCAGGTACGCAAACAATTGCAGCATCATTCATTAACAAATGGGTGAATATTGAGGGGGCAGGGAAAGCATCATTCTCGATTTCAGGTGAGATTTTACTCATTACTTTTTTATTAGGGATTGTTATGTCTATCATAGGGGCCATTATACCAGCTTTTATGGTTAGAAAGATTCCACCAGTTCAAGCACTTCGGCCAGGTCTTCCTAGTAATGAGAAAAAAGAAAAAAGATGGAGTACTTTTAGCCTTAGCATTTTAATCATTGGTACTGTTATTGGACTCACGGGCAACATATTAGAGCAGTATATCGGTTTTAATCCAAGTGCGATAGGGGCGCTGTTATTTGCAGTTGGTTTGTTATTGGCGATTCCGTTATTTATTCGCGTAATAGCACCAGTGATTGCAAAACCGTTCCAAATGATATTACGAATTGAAACGACGATTAGTAGCCGGAATGTAATTCGTTATCGGAATAAGGCAGCTGTGTCGGTTGCTATACTAGCATTTGGTTTTATGTTAGCACTTGTTGGAACGATGTATGTAAATTCTATGTATGAAGGTATGAAAAAAGGGTTACAAAAACATTTACCAGCGGACTTAGTAGTAAGAATTCCAGTAGAGTCGCAAGGAATAGAAACATTACCGTTTAGTTGGATGGAGAAGGTTAGAAAAATTGATGGTGTGGAATCGAGTGTTGGGAATGCTACTGACTTTACAGCAAAGCTTGTGAATTATGACTTTAAAAAAGCGAATCAAGAGTGGTATGAATTTATGAAAAAAAACAATTTGAACTATGATTCAATGGAAGTTGTAGGTAGCGATATTGTAGCGTACCAGAAAGTAACAAAGGCGAAAGTGATTGCAGGACAACCTTTAAATAAGCCATTACAAGATGGTGAGGGAGTCATTACGAAAGAAGTGGCTAAAAACTTAGGGCTTCAGTTGCATGATACGGTTGACGTACAAGGAAAAGGGAAAGAAAAACAAAGAATTAAAGTCGTTTCGATTATTGAGCAAGGATTAAGGTTAAGGAGTTTGGATATTTTTGTGAATGAACAATGGGCTCGCGATAAGTTTCACGTACAAGGATATGAAGCAATTCAAATTATGACTAATTCTAATCAATCATTTGAAGGGATTAAGAAGCAAGTAAAAGAAATTACAAAGAATAAAGAGAATGTAGAAGTTATAAACAGTTATGATTTATTGAAAGAACAAGAGCAGTTATTATCGCAAATGATGATGTTAATTCGCTTGTTAGTTGTAATTGTTTTCATTATTTCTGGCATAGGATTAATGAATGCAATTGTCGCAAGTTTGCATGAAAGACGTGCTGAAATTAGTATGATTCGTGCGGTAGGAGCTATTCCGAAGCAAATGAGACGGATCGTTTTATTAGAGGGAACTTTACTTGGAGCGATAGCTGGTTGTATTGGCATTTTTGGTGGGATTTTGTTTAGCTATATTGTGTTATCAAGTCTTGAGCTAACAGTTATTATCATTCCGTATAATCAAGTCTTCATATTGGCTCTAGCTAGTCTGATGCTTGGGGCAGGGGCAGCATTGATTGCTTCCTTACAATTAAGAAAGTTTAAATTAAGTGATACTTTAAAGGAGTTATCAGCATAAAAGATTGCTATACCCCACTCATACAAAGAACAAAGAAAACAAATAAAATGATGACAATACCAATGCCGAAATTAAATACGAGAGTACTATCCATATATGTAACCTCCTTGTTTGAAAGTAAAAAGCACTCTGGCTGGAGTGCTTTTTTATTTTGAATCTACTTCACAACTTTTAGAAAAGGATTCATGCGTGTAAAGAGTTACATTATTTTATGTGTTTATATGTTGAAATGAGTAAGTCCTTGTGAGGTATAAAAAAAAGACACTCTTTTGAGTGTCTTTCATGATGACAAAATGTGCCAATTGCTTGAGTTTGATAAGGCGCTAATATCCGTTTTAACGCCTTTTCTTTGATCAAGAAGTGTAGCAACAGCGATTCAAATAAATTGTACCACTTGTTTAATGGCTGTGCGTATGTAATTCTGCATATTGCAATTAGAGGGAAATGAGGCACGAAAAATGAATGAGTATATATAGAATATTTGATAAGGGGAGAGAAGGATGGATATACATAAGTTAACGGTAGAAGAAGCAAATGAGATAAATACGTGGACGTACGAAGAACCTTATAATTTATATAGTTTTTCAGGCGAGGAAGAAGTAATAGAAGAATTATTAGATGGGACGTATTATGGCTGTTGTGACGATAATGGGGAGTTTATCGGCTATTTTTGTTTTGGAGAAAATGCACAAGTGCCAGGGGGAAGAGATGCTCATTTATATGATGGAGAAGATGTAATTGATATCGGACTTGGCATGAAGCCAGCGTTAACAGGGAAAGGGCTGGGGAAAATGTTTTTTCAAGCTGGCATAGCGTTTGCTGTTAAAGCATTTAGGCCGAAAACGTTTCGACTTAGTGTAGCGACGTTTAATACAAGAGCGATTAAGCTATATAAAAACATAGGTTTTCAGCAAGGTCCTATTTTTTTGAGTCGCGGAAGAGAATTTATGCTCATGAAATATGAAAGACCGTCAGTATGAAACTGACGGTCTTTCATATTTTATTATTCCGAATGCTCAGCTCTGTGTGCTAAACGGCTTGAAGCAGCGGCAGCGATCCCGCCAACGATATCATCAAGGAATGTATGCACCTTTCCAGATGATTTATCATTTAAGAATTCTAAAATACCAGGTTTTAATTTATCGATATATCCAAAGTTCGTGAAACCGATAGAGCCGTACACATTAACGATAGAAAGTGCGATCACTTCATCAATTCCGTATAAGCCTTCATCACGTTTTACGATATCTTGTAACGGCTCACTTAACATTCCTTTTTCAGCAAGGACATCGAGTTCGATACCAGTAATCAGTGCGTTTTGTACTTCACGTTTTGATAATACACGCTCAACGTTATAACGGCATTCTGACATCTCTAAATTTGGATGATATTTTTTTTGAAGAAAATGAACAAGCTCAGCAATATCGTCAATTGTTACACCACGTTCTTGTAATAGTTGTAATGCTCTTTCTTGTAGTTGATTTGATTCTTTCATGTTTATCACCTTTTTTTCTTTTTAGTATTTGTATACGTTTCGTTGCTTTATCATGTGCATAGGAATGAAAGGCGAGCACAAGCTCATATATATAAAGAAAAACCATAGGTGGCGACTGCGATGATTCATCATATTTATGAGCATTATCATATGCATGTTAAAGAATTAATCCCCCTTGGCCCCTATAAAAGCTTTTGGATTCGCAACAAAATTTATGTACTTGTTCCAATTGGAGAAATGGAGGAAGAAGTACTTGTAGAGATGAAAAAGCTCAGTGATTATATGAACCAGCAAGGGGATATAACTGTAGCGACTTTCGTTCCGACTATACACGGCTACTATGTAAGTGAGATAGAAGAACAAAATTACTGCTTATTAAAAGGTATGCGTGCGTTAGAACGACATGCTACATCATTAGGAAGTGAGCTTTCTATATTCCATAAACGAGGTGCATTCTTTCCAGAAGAAATCGAGCAATTAAGCCGCATAGGCGAATGGAAAGCGTTATGGGAAAAAAGGCTCGATCAATTAGAAAAGTTTTGGCAATCACAAGTGATGAACCACCCTACAGACGTATTCGATCAATTGTTTATTGAATCCTTCCCGTATTACTTAGGAGTTGCAGAAAATGCAATTCAGTATGTTGTCGATACAGAGATGGATGATACGCCGCAAATGACTGATGCAGCAACAATTTGCCAAGAACGATTCACACCCTTATTATGGCATCAAACGAAGCGCCTCAAACTTCCTTTCGATTGGGTGTATGATCACCCAACTCGAGATATGGCAGAATTAATCCGCTATATGATGATAGAAAAAAAGAAAGACTGGGAGCAAACAATCGTTCAATTTGTTACAGATTATGAACGGAATTATTCGCTATCCTCATTTGGTTGGCGCCTATTATTTGCAAGGCTCCTGTTCCCACTTCACTACTTTGAAACAGTCGAACGATATTACCAAACGGGAAATGAAGAACAAAAAAGCATATATAGAGATCGCTTAGAAGCCATTTTACACGATGTGAACCGCTCTGAGCAATTTATGAAGCACTTTTATGGCTCACTTCGTTTACCAGTCGATAAGTTAGGGATTAGGAAATTAGATTGGCTATCTTAAAATATAAAAAAGAGACCGATTGAGGTCTCTTTTTTATATATCACAATTGTATGTAATACATTATGCCCCTACCTGTTGATCTGCACATATATTTAAAATGAATTGATGTCTTTCAATTTTTTCATTTACTTTACTCAATAATTCTTGCTGAATTTCTTTAAATAAAAATTGATAGCTCGCATTCCATGTTGGTATAACGGATGAAAGATCTAATAAATACTCTTTTTTCTTTTCTAGTTCTTGAATTGTTAAGAAAGTGTTCCCCATTTTTGGCATGTGTCGTCCCCCTATGTTTTTTACTTTTATATGTGTGAACGATTCTATAGTATTAATTATCTCACTTTTTGAGAAGGATTTCCAATTTTGTTTTATGATGTTAAAGGAGAAGTGTTTTTTGAATAAAAAAAGAGACCCAAATGGGTCTCTTTCTAGGAAGCGATTCTGAACGAGCCGCTTCTGCTTTTAGATTAATATCTAGCTCCAGCGGCTAAAATATTCGGTGGCTTCGCTTCTTCCGCCGAGGCAAAAAGCGCCTCTATGTCAGAAGCTCCATCCTCCTCACATTTTGAACGAGCCGCTTCCGCTTTTAGATTAATATCCAGCTCCAGCGGCTAGAACAGTCGGCCATTTCGCGCCTTCCTGTGAGGCAAAAAGCGCCTCTTCGTCAGGAGCTCCAATGACCTCCTGTTCTGAATGAGCCGCTTCTGCTTTTAGATTAAAATACTTGTTCTACTTCAATAACGCCTGGTACTTCTTCTAGTAATGCGCGTTCGATACCAGCTTTTAGTGTGATTGTAGAACTTGGGCAGCTTCCGCAAGCACCCATAAGGCGTAATTTTACGATACCTTCTTCAATGTCTACTAATTCAACGTCTCCGCCATCGCGAAGTAAGAATGGACGTAATTTATCTAATACTTCTAGTACTTGTTCTTCCATATGTGGGTTTTCCATTTTTATCGACTCCTTTCATCAGTTTTATTATAATCAAGATAGAGGGGAAAATCTATTTTTTCTGTTCTTGTTTTAATGTCGAAATTTTTTATCATGTTTACAACGTGTTTTTTCAGTATAGGGGTATGGAATAAGTTTGTAAAATGATGTGCTTATGTACTAAGACATCTGAATATACTGTTGAAACAAGAAGTGGGGGAAAAGAAATGGTTAATGTGCAAGTGTATGGGACGAAAGTAATTTGTGCGAGCTGCGTTGGAATGCCATCTTCAACAGAAACATTTGAGTGGCTACAAGCGGCGATTGGTCGTAAATATGAAGGACAAAAAAATAAATTTAATTTCGAGTATATTGATTTTCAAGAAGAACAAGAAGATGAAGATAAAAAAGCATTCGCAGAGCGCGTAGTGGAAGAAGATCTATTTTATCCGGTCGTTCTTGTAAATGGAGAAATTGTTGGAGAAGGAAATCCTCGTTTGAAGGATGTTTACGAAGAAATCGAGAAATATTTATAAAACAGGAAGCCTTTGCGAATTTGCGAAGGCTTTTTTTAATGGAGGGATAGATGTGAAAAATGGAGTGAAGCATGCGTTACCAACAGAAGTACGACAGTTAATGGAGCGGTACACAGTAGAATTAAAAGAAATTTTTTTAGATGAAAAAATAGTCGGGGTATATATTTACGGCTCCATCGCACTCGGTGCATTTCATGCAGAAACGAGCGATGTTGATTTTATTACAGTAATAAGTGATTCCGTGAATGAAGCTGAAAAACAGCAACTTGTCGAACTTCATAAGAAAATTAGTGGTAGTACGTTAGGTAAGAGAATGGATGGTATGTATATTCCGCTTGCTGATTTAGGGAAATACAATGATGAAATGAATGAGTACGTGTATTGTGCAGATGGTAAAGCGAATGTAGGTCATTGGGATATTAATGCGGTCACATGGTGGACATTGAAAAATCAAGGTATTACAGTTACCGGGAAAGAAGCGGAAGATCTTCCGTTTCAAATAAGGTGGGACGATGTAGTCAATACGATGAAATACAACGTAGAACAGTACTGGAGTGAAAAAGCGAAGCAGCCGTATTTATTTTTCATAGAAGAGTGGGTAGAATCAGCTGTCGTTACGATGGGCCGTATTTTATATACACTAAATCATAAAACAATCGTTTCAAAAGATAGTGGATTGCAATACTTGTTAGAACGTTCAGGGGAAGAATGGGAGCTTTTATTAAAAGAAGTAGCGAGAATACGGCAGAATCCAAAAGAAAAGCGAATGCTCTCAAGGTGGAGAAGGGCAGATATGACGAGGAAGTACTTATTGCATTTAATTGAAACATGTAGAGAGAAATGGTAGGGGAAAAACCGACGATACAGTAAATTGTATCGTCGGTTTTTGTGTTGAGAATGGTATATAATGGATTAAAAGGTTTAATTATACTGGAGGGGATAGGATGAATACAGAATTAACTACTTATGAAGAAAAGAATGTAGCAATAAGTATGCGCGAAGTAATTAGCATGATAATAATTATTTTTGGGGTAATGTACATGCCCATCAAGTTAAGATATTATAATACCCCCAGAACGAAAATTTCTTCGTTTTGGGGAACTACCAATTTCTTAAGTTGATGGGCATGTATGGTGACCCCATATAAAGAAATTTTAAACATCTTAATCTGCCTTTCCTTTATGTAAATATGGGAATAATGAAATTACCCCAAGGATAGCTAAACAAGCTCCAATCCATAGCGGAGATACAAAACCATATCCTTTACTGATTCCAAGACCACCTAGTGAGGAACCAATAACAATACCCAGCGTAATAAAAGAACTATGAACGGTATTTATCATTGTTCCATTACTAGCTGTTTTCATTACTCTCGCAACCATAGCCGGATTCAATGCTACACCAGTTAAACCAATAAAAATCGTAGAAATAACCGCAATGTATTTATTCTCTGCACCTAAAGCAAATAAAGACAATGCTACTATTAATATAATCAATCCGCTCACCAGTATTTTCATTGTATATTTATCAGCAAACTTGCCAATCACTATATTCCCAACTACCGTCGCACTACCATAGAGAGCAAGTAAATATGGAATACTTGCACTTGAAAAGCCTGTGACATTTGTAAAGATAGGAGTGAAATAACTAAATGCTGCAAACGTACCACCAATAATGAACATACTTGTTACGTACGCTGCCCAAAGATGAATATTCTTAAATCGCAGAAGTTCGTTTTTCCAATTCAATTGCTCTTTATTTGAAGATGATGGTAACAACCATTGAATCATAATCCCTGATACTAGCACAAGAACAGAAACAGCCCCAAAACTAATACGCCAGCCAAAATATTGCGAAACAACGGTTGTTATAGGTAAACCTAATACAGTTGCGAACATTAAACCTGCAAGTACAATTGATGCAGCTTTTCCCCTTGAATCAGAGTGAACCAATGTTGCAGAAAAGGAAATCGCAACTCCAAAAGATGAAGCTGAAGCAATACCAGTTATAATACGTGAAATCATCATAATATCATAGTTCCAAGCAATAGCTCCGAGCGATTGACCAATTAAAAATACGAACATTAAAAACAATAATGCTTGTTTGCTGCGCATTCGTAAGAGGATTGCAGTTAAAATGGGGCCTCCTATTACCATTGCTCCTGCATAAGCTGAAATTAAATACCCAATAGATGATACAGAAACCTGGAATGCAACAGCAAGTTCATTCATCATACCTGCAACCATAAATTCTGATGTAGTCATACAAAAGATTGCTAAAGCTAATAAATAAATAATCGATGGCATAAAAACACTCCTTATTCATTATTGTAATGATTGGTACAAAAATAGTGCGAAAAAAGAGCGCACTAAGCGCCACAAATAGACTCCATTGTTCCTTTGATAACTTGTTCAGACAACATCCGATTTTGCATCGATACATTAAGAACACGGAATCCGTAATAACTGCTTAAAAGCAGACTAGCTAATTCCTCAGCTGATTGCTTCTTTGAAATTTCACCTGTTTGCAATCCTTCCTCCATCACTGCTTCAATAGCTTGTTTAAGAAGTTCAACATGCTTCGAGAAAATTTCTTGTACCATTAAATCGTTTTTAGCACGTTCTATACTGGCATTAATCAATAAACATCCTTTTTGATCAATATTCTCAAAGTCTTCTTTCAATGCCCATTCAAAAAAATTACTTAATCGTTCTTTAACTGGAATTGGAGTATCTAACAATTTCCTTTGTTCCCTAATCCCAATTTCATGGTAGCGTTCTAATACTTGTTTATACAGTTCATGTTTACTACCGAAAGTATTGTATAAACTTCCTTTTCCAAGTCCTGTATCACTGCATAAATCTTGTGTAGAACACCCTTCATATCCTCTTAACCAAAATGTTTTCATTGCAACATCTACAATTGAGGAATAATCAAACTCTCGAGGTCTGCCGCGTTTATTCAATCGTATCCTCCTCTCATTTTAAAGATAACATTAATAGAATACTCTTTTTTGTACCGTGTGGTCAATAATTTTGTTTTAATGTTACTGTAAAATAAAATTTGATTATTTTAGATTACGAATAATTAAAAATAGCTCCCTTATTCAAATACAAGTCTTATTTGAATTAACAATTTCATCAATCTTTATTATTAATTATCAAACTTTGTTATAAATGATCAATCTATTTTACAAAGCCACAAAAAGACAAAATATAAATTGTTTAATCATTTGTTTTTCTACGTTTCCATAGGAAAAGTCGGGGAGCGAAACTCAGCCAAGGAGAAATCGTTGGTCTAATTGGGGTTACCATACATCGCTATCAATCTAAGGTAAATTTGTATCCATATAATCAAAAAAACGCTATTCTTTTTGTAGAAATATACAGAAAGGATGGCGTTTTGTATGACTCTATCGATTCAAGATGAGTTTCATTTATTCGCTGAAGAATTACAGCGATATCTATCCCCAAGTATCCTTCAACAGCTCGCACAGGAGACGGGTTTCGTAAAACGTAAAAGTAAATATGGCGCATGAGATTTGGCCGCTTTATGTATTTGGATTAGTCAACACGTAGCAAGCGATTCTCTTACTCGATTATGTAGTCAGCTTTATACAAATACAGCTACACTCATTAGCCCAGAAGGACTGAATCAACGCTTTAATCCAGCAGCTGTCGCATTTCTTCGAGAAGTGTTTACTTCCCTTCTCACACAAAAACTCTGTTCAAATCACTCACTTTCTGCACATATAATCTCTACTTTCAATCGTATCCGTATTCTAGATGCAACAGTGTTTCAACTACCTGATCAATTCGCTACTGACTATCAAGGTTCAGGTGGGAGTAGTAATAAGGCAGGCGTGAAAATCCAATTAGAATACGATTTACTTAGTGGTCAATTTCTTAACGTGCAGCTTGGGCCAGGAAAGAATAATGATAAAACATATGGTACCATCTGCCTTGAAACCGTAGAAGCAGGCGATTTGTGTTTACGTGATCTTGGTTACTTCGATTTAGGAGACTTACAAACCATTCATGATAAAAAGGCTTACTATATCTCTCGGTTGAAGCTGAATACACGCATTTATACCAAGAACCCTGAACCCGAATACTTCAACAATGGTACGTTAAAAAAGCAGACAGAATACATCCAGCTTGATATGACACAAATGATGTCTGATCTAATCCCTGGTGAAACGATAGAAATCCCTGAGGCATACATTGGCCAAAATCAGAAACTTCCAGCACGTGTTATTATCCATCGTTTAACCGATAATCAAACGCAAACACGTCTTAAAAACCAAGCGATACGTGAAAAGAAGAAAGGCATTGTCATGAAGGATAAAAGTAAACGTTTAATGGGCATGAATGTATATATCACGAACACGTCGCTAGAAGAAGTACCGACGAACTACGTGCATCCATTATATTCACTTCGTTGGCAGATTGAAATTTTGTTTAAAACGTGGAAGTCATTCTTTGAAATTGATGAATGTCAAAATATAAAAAGAGAACGCCTAGAGTGCCATTTATATGGACAACTCATCGGCATTCTCCTCTGTTCTTCTACGATGTTTCAAATGCGTCAGCTTCTGCTTGAAAAGAAAAAGCAGGAGCTGAGTGAATACAAAGCGATTTATATGATTAAAGATTACTTTCCATTACTGTTTCAAGCGATAGCCGTTGGCACAGAAGAACTTTTAAAAATTCTGCATCGCCTTTATCAGCTGCTCAAAAAACACGGTCGTAAATGTCATAGGTATAAGAAGATGACCGTCTTTGATATTCTAGGGATTGTGTATAAAACGGCGGTGAAGCATAGACAAGCTGCCTAGCGAAAAAATCGCGTTTTAATAGGCTTCTTTAGCATGCCTACTTTTCTATCACTTGCTAGTTTTGAAACAAGGATCATTTCGTAACTATTAAATTACTTGGTTAGCTTGATGGGCATGTGGAGGGACCCCAAATAGAAATAATAATATTCCACCAATCATTCCTTTTGTTGAAATATGTTGCGCTTCTTTAGAATCAATAGATTGGTTCATTTTATCTCGCCCATACAATTGCATTTCTTCCACTAGGTCACTCAAATCTCCTATTGAAATGACTCCCTTTTTAAAGGCATCTTCTTCCGTATAACCCTCTTTAATCATATCTGAAATTCGTTCTTTTAAATTTATAAACAACTCTACTTTCATATCTGTCACTTTAGGAGGTAATTTGCGCTTATTTTAAACGCTATTTTGCACTATAAGTAAATATAAAAAAGCCCAATTTCTCGCATTAAAATTGAGAAATTGGGCTTTTATCGTTACTCCGGAAAAGCGCCCTTTAATGGAATAACTAAGATATTCATCAAATCCTATACTCATTAGTCATACTCTAATGAAAGTTCTTTGTTCTCTTCTTCAATACTCGTTTACAAAAGGCGTTAAATGCACAGCGAACTTGCCATTCGGTACGATCGTTCTAACATGCATTTCCTCTCCCTTCGCAACTGCAAATGTGGGTGATGATTTCCCCTTTCATAACCTCCAACAAGTTTTTTTATAAAATGCCAAATATCGGAGAGTATTAAAAAAAAAATCCAACCGAATAGCAAGGCAGTTGAGTTTAGAAATTACTTTTTAATTCATTAAAGTCGATGGTGCTTCATAACTTTTTTATTTAGGTAGAAAGAATATCTGATAAAAATAAGTGCAAGTATAACGAATAATCCACCAATCCAGCTTAAATTTTCTATATTAGTATATTGAATAATGATTCCTCCTAATGCAGAGCCAAGCATCATTCCCACATTCATTAAGGCGGTATTAAAACTGAGTACTGTTTCAGAGGATTGTGGTTTCAGTGAAATCAGATAAAACTGCTTTGCTGGTGTCGTTGTCCAAGTTGCTACTCCCCAAAAAGCTAGTGTGACAAATACACCAACTGTCCTATACTGTGTAAATGCTAGTACAAATAAAGAGATGATATGAACACATAAACTTAATGATATTGTTCTATTAGGTCCCCATCTGTCTACCGCATATCCTCCAAAGCGTGAACCAATAAAAGCAAAAGTGCCTAAAACAAATAAAGCAATACTTGTCATTTCAATAGAAAAGCCAGCAGTATGACTTAATAATGGAGCAATGTAGGCAAATACCATCGTATAACCTAAAATCCAAAAAATCGTTGTCATTAAACCCGTAAGGATTCGTTTATCTTTCATAATTTGTAGCTGTTGTGTAAATGGCATCGGTTGATTTCCTTTTGTAGCTGGTAATAATTTGTAAAGTCCTATCATTAAAAAAACTGTGCCAAGCGCAATGATTAAGAAAATATAGTGCCAATCAAAATGTCCAGCTAAAAATGTTCCGATAGGCACTCCAAGTACTAATGAAACAGTGAAACCTGTAATGACTGTTGCCATAGCACTACCTCTTTTTTCTGGAACTGCAATTTGCGCAGCATAATTGGTGGCAACAACAATGTATAACCCTCCACTCATCGCCATAATGACTCTAGATAACATAAGAAAGACAAAATTATAGCTAAAAAATGCAACTAGATTCCCTAGAATAAATATAGAGATAGCATATAAAAGTACTTTTTTACGATCCAATTTAGACGTTAGCATGACCAAGATCAAAGCTCCAATAGCATAAGATAAAGAATAAATCGTAATCAACTGACCAGCCATTGAAATTGAAATATCTAATTCAAAAGAAATCAGTTCTAAAATTCCAGAAACAACAAACTCTGCTGTTCCTGTTACAAAAGCCCCTAAAGCTAAAAGTATGATGATTAGTTGATTCATATTATTTTTCAATTTGTACATCTCCTTATATTTGAACTACTGTTTTTATTTTATGTTCCATGTTAACATAAGTAAAATTGATGTTTTTAATAAAGGAGATGAGTAATTACTCATGACTATTGTACGCTACGAAATCATTGCAAAAGTAGTCGAGCTAGGAAGTTTTACAGAAACTGCTGAAATATTAAATATGACTCAATCAGCCGTGAGTCATGCAGTTGCGAGTTTAGAATCTGAATGGGGGGTTTCTTTATTAATTCGTGATCGAAAAAAAGGAATAACACTTACAGAAATAGGGCAAAAAATTCTGCCGCATATTAGAGAAATATTGAAAAGACTGGAAGTCATTAATCAAGAAATTGCGCTTATGACAAGCTTGGAAACAGGTATTATTCGTATAGGCACTTTTGCAAGTGCTTCTTCTTGCTTATTGCCTAAGTTACTTGCAAAATTCCGAAAAAAACATCCTAAAATAGAATTTAAATTTTACGAAGGAACCTATGAAGAGATTACGGAGTGGTTGGGTTCAAGCATTATTGATATTGGATTTGTAGTAAAAGGAAAATCAAACCCAAATTTCGATTTAGTTCCTTTGATTAAAGATAAGATGGTAGTCGCTTATCACCCTAATCATCAATTCCATTTTAAAGAAACAGTAGAAATGAATGATTTAATGGATGAATCCTTTATTATGCCAACAGGGATGTACCAATCACATGTTGAGGAATTATTTGCAGAAGCGCAAATTAAACCATCTATTCTTTTTGAAGTACACGACTGTACAACCATCGCTAATATGGTACAGGAAGGACTTGGCGTTACGATAGGTCCAGAATTATATTTAAAGACACAGCAAAACATAAAAATCAGCAAACTAAATATTGAAAACAGCCGTGAAGTAGCACTTGCCTGTCATTCTATTGCAAATGCTTCTCCTGCAGTTAAGGAATTTCTTCATGTGGCAAAAAATGTTTTTAAGTGAACATTTGCAGCGATTGCGTTTTAAAATAGGCCTTTCCTTTATTCATGTAACTCATGATAAAAGGGAAGAAAAAAAGAATTTTTTTATGTATAGCCTTTTAGATTTATTAAAAACACCTAACAAGTGTAGTGGAACGTCGCCAAGCGTCGTTTTGGAGCCGTTCGTTAAAAAATGTTTTTCAATAATATGGCCCGATTGTTGAACAAAGTTAAAAAAGCACACATATTATTATTTGTTCCAAAACTCGTATGTTTATGAACAGAGAATAAAATTCAATAATATCAACGTTTTCTAGTTATAATCGTGTTCATAAAGTGTGTAAACAAATCAATGTTCAATTAAACATAGATTTTTATCTTTCTGAACATTGATTTACCTTTAAAGAATGCTGTAATGGTAAGGTTTTATAATCCTTAGCGTACAATTTTCCCAGAATGATATAGTGACCCCTAATAGGGGTGCTGCCGCATCGCTATCAAGCTAACAAAACTAAATTTCCTTAAAATGAAAAAATACGCTATTCTTTCTGTAGAATCATAGGAAAGGATGGCGTTTTTGACATGAATTTATCGACTTTTGATAAACTAGAATTGTTTTCTAAAGAGTTGCAAAGATATATGTCACCTGGTGCTTTAGAGCAATTAGCTAGAGAGATAGGATTTGTTCAACGAAAAAGTAAATATCGTGCACAAGATTTAGTAGCTCTTTGTGTTTGGTTAAGCGAAAACATAGCAAATGCTTCATTGACACAACTATGTAGTCGATTAGAAGCTAACACAGGTATTTCTATGAGTCCAGAAGGACTAAATCAGCGCTTTAATTCTCAAGCTGTACAGTTGTTACAACAAATATTAGCCTCGTTACTCCATCACCAATTTTGTTCATCTAGCCAGATTCAAGCATCGTATATAAACTACTTTCATCGGATTCGTATATTGGATTCCACACATTTTCAGGTTCCAGATAAATTTGCTTCTACATATCAAGGTTCAGGAGGTAGTGGGCAAAATGCTGGTGTGAAAATTCAACTAGAATACGATTTATTAAGTGGTCAGTTTCTACATGTTCATGTCGGATCGGGAAAACACAATGATAAAACCTATGGTTCTACATGTTTAACGTCTCTTCAACCGAACGACGTATGTATACGGGATTTAGGATACTTCGATTTAAAAGATCTACATACTATAGATGAGTGTGGTGCTTATTTTATTTCAAGGTTAAAACTCAATACACGCATATATCAGAAGAATAAAGAACCTGAATACTTTCACAATGGAACCATAAAAAAGCATTCTGAGTACATCCAACTAGATATGGAGCAATTTATTGACCAATTACAACCTGGGGAAACATATGAGATTCCTGAGATTTATATTGGAATGTATCAAAAACTTCCTGCAAGATTAATTTTGTATAAATTAACTGAAACACAAATGGAGCGAAGACAAAAGGATTTAGCATCTAAAGAACATAAAAAGCAAATCACCTATAAAGAACGCAGTAAGCGGCTTAGCGCAATTAATTTTTACATTACAAATATTCCTTTAGAATATCTACCAAAGGAACAAGTATACGATTTTTACTCCTTACGATGGCAAATTGAACTTATCTTTAAAACATGGAAATCGTTTTTTCGTATTCATCACTGTAATTCTGTAAAATTAGAACGACTAGAATGTCACTTATACGGAAAATTAATAAGTATCCTTCTTTGTTCCTCCACCATGTTTCAAATGCGCCAATTACTCCTCATCAAGAAGAAACGAGAATTAAGTGAATATAAAGCAATTTATATCATCAAAGATTATTTTCCACTTATTTATCAATCTTTACAAAAAGGCATCCAAGAATTAACAAAGATTCTCTTTCGTCTGTTCAATTTCTTACAGAAAAACGGACGAAAATCCCATAGGTATGAGAAGAAAACAGTCTTTGATATCTTAGGCGTCGTATACAACTTTTCTATGTCTCACAATCATGTAGCGTAATCTAAAAAATTGAAACCCGATAGGGTTTATTTGGCATGCAAATCTTTAAAGAGCTTACAATGGATCTTTAGAAAAAAGAAAAAATCTCACATGCAATTAAACTTATATAAGCTTAGCTTGATGGGCGTGGGGTAATGTATGGAATTGGTTTTTTGAACATTATATATGACTCTTCCTTATATCCATGGTATGTAGATTATCTTATTCCACCTTTAACATTTCTTACTATTATTTTAATATATGCGCCAGCAAGAAATTATTGTGTACAGTTATTAAAATCAATACAGTTCAATAATTTCAAACATTATGTAACAATAGTAATGACGATGATCGTACTGCTTATATATCTTGCAGTATTAAATTTAGTTTTACCACATGGGGGCTTCGTGTGGATGAATCTAATCTAGTAATAGAGCCTACTAAAAGTGAAATCATTGTATATGTAGTTGTACTCACCACTTTTGCACCGATTTGGGAAGAACTTTTATTTCGGGGGATGTTTTTCACGAAATTATCTCAGCGCTTTTCTACACTTAGTAGTGCCGTTATAAGTGCTGTTATCTTTACTTTAGGTCATCCCCTTACAGTAGGGAGTGTTTTATATATTTTTGGTGGTGGTATATGTTTAGCTTATACGTATAAGAAAACAAATAACTTACTCGTCCCATGGGGGATTCATTTATTAAATAATGCATTTTTCATATTAGTAAATTTTCAACTATAAAAAGACGCCTTTTGAAAAGGGCGTCTTTCGTATTTTGTAGAAATGGATTTACATGTACTGTGTAGAGGAAAGGTAATACGAAATATAGATAGTTTCATGTGAAACATTTTTATTATCAAATATACAAAATGATTAACTTAGTGTATTAAATGTATCATTCATAAGTATTCTAATATATTTAAAAGTAAAATGAAATAATAAACGGATAATTGTCGGAATATATTCGATTTCCGTTCATTTTTATGAAATATATGTACTTTTTGTTAGATTCCTTCTTTTTATTTCTATAAAATACACGTATGTAGAAATGAGAAAAGGATGATGTACGTGAGGGACACTGTTTTACAAGAAACAATTTCTTCGCAACAGTTACATACAGTCGTTCAAAAGAATACGGCGTATTATGACTTTAAGTGGGGGAAAGTAGAAAATCCAGCGCAAGGGAATACGTGGAATTGGGTAGCCTTTTTCTTCCCAACTTTTTGGTTAGCTTATCGTAAAATGTATAAGTTGTTTATTATACTTACGTTACTGGCGGTACCTAGTATACTTATACCCCCTTTTATAGACATTCCAGATGGGATTTTTTTATCAATTAGTTTAGTTTTTCAATTAGGAATGATGATATTTACTGGATGGCAAGGAAATCGTTTATATTATAAGCATGCTGTCCGTATTTTACATAAGGAAGAAAATATGCCAGATCATGAGAAGGCATATTACTTACAATTAAAGGGTGGCGCTAGTTTTGCTGGTATGGTTGGTTTACACATCATAGTAGGGTTAGTATTTGGCGGAGCCACGTTCGGACTCTCCTTTTTACCAACTGAACCAAATATAAAAAACGTTGTTCGTGCAAGTGGTGAAGGATTTACTTTAGAGATTATGACGGATAATCCAACGTGGAAGCTTGTAACGAAAGAAAAAGATTATGATGTAGTAGAATTTACTGGTTATGATTATACAGAGAAGAAAAACGTAAAAATTAAATTTGCTGTTTATTTCGATGAAGATTATTTCGAGTGGCAAGAGGTATACGAGAATAATAAGAAGTTAAGTGAAGAAGAGTTGGAAGAGTATCAATTTTATATTGAAGAGAATGGTTGGGGGTTCTAGTGAGAACTCGTTCATTTTGAAAAGAAGGATCTTGTGAAGGTTCTTCTTTTTTATTGGAAACACCATACGAATTAAAAATTTGTAAAATACAATAAAAAATGAGAATTTGAGGTAGGGTTGTCAATAACGTGAGACTATGGCACTATAAAGAAATGCTATACAAATTTTATTTATCGAGATGTAAACATCAATTTTGATTTTTACGTATAAATAATGAACGGAGGAAATGAATTTATGGCTACTTTACCTAATTGTCCAAAATGTAATTCAGAATATACGTATGAGGATGGCGTTCTTTTCGTATGTCCAGAATGTGCTCATGAGTGGGGCCAAGAAGCAGAAACTGAAAATAATGATGGTGCAAAAGTTGTAAAAGATGCGAACGGAAACGTTCTTCAAGACGGCGATGCTGTTACTGTTATTAAAGATTTAAAAGTAAAAGGAACTTCTTCAGTTGTGAAGATCGGTACGAAAGTAAAGAGTATTCGTCTAGTTGATGGCGATCACGATATTGATTGCAAAATCGACGGTTTCGGAGCTATGAAATTAAAATCACAGTTCGTTAAGAAGGCGTAAATAAAAAGAGGAGGCGATTAGCCTCCTCTTTTTTATTGTCATTTTTTATCGGTAAGTCGATATAATTTTATTTACCATGAACAGTGCAACATTTACTGTGCACCATAGTCAATCTCTTTCAACTGACACCGCTTATTAAAGAATGTTTTATATCCAAGCTGTAAGAAGATAATAACAGCAAAGGCAGTGCTTCCTGAAATACCAAGTATAATGGCGATTTGATATTGAATGGCTGTAAATGGTGATACACCAGATAAGATTTGACCAGTCATCATGCCTGGTAAGCTTATAATCCCCATTCCGACCATAGAATTGATCGTTGGTAAAATAGCAGAGTCAAAAGCGTCTCGTATGAGCGGCGCAGCGGCTTCTTTCGGTGTTGCGCCGAGCATAAGTGCGCCTTCAATTTGACCTCTTTGCGATTTCATATTATTTAAGAACGTATTTGCACCAAGGGAAACACCTGTCATCGCATTCCCAACTAACATTCCCGTAATCGGAACGATATATTGCGGTGCATACCAAGGGTCGTGCCCGATAATAACAAAGATAAATAGTAGAAGTGGGCCAATTGATCCGGCAACCATGGAAAGCGCGGCTACTCGTTTTAATTCTTTAGACATCGGGATATTGACTCGTTTATAAATATTAAAAATTGCAAAGGTAGTAATAGAAGTAATAAGAGCAATTGTATAAAATGGATTACTATTTTCAAATACGTATGTAAGGACATATGCAACAAGTACGAGCTGAATCGTCATACGGAATGTTGCGAGCGCAATTTGTTTTTCACGAGGAATCCCTTTTAATTTTACAAGTCCAATTAAAATAAGAATAAAAATATATGCAGCGGCAAGTTGCCAAATTTGGAGTTCAATAACGCCCTTCAACTGAGAGCACTTCCTTTCTAGTTGCACCGTTTGTTTTACTAATTTCAATAATATCGTCTGCAATTTCTTCTGGAAGTTGTTGTGAGTGTGTAATGAAGATAACTGTTTTTTTCTTTTCTCTTGCTAGCATAGTAAATTGTTTCATAACGCGGCGTTCTGTATCGCTATCTAGTGCCGAGGTTGGTTCATCTAATAAATAAACAGGTGGATCCATAAGTACGATACGTGCAAAAGCAAGTCGTTGTTTTTCTCCGCCTGATAATGAATTAGCGTTGTCTTCTAAATTTTTTTCTAAGCTAACAGTCGTTAATGCGCTTCGCAAGGCATCATCATTTGGAAATGGTTTTTCAGAAAAACGAAGTCCCATTAATAGATTGTCTTTAATCGTTCCATCAAAAATAGGTGGCGTTTGCCCAAGCATGACTACGTCACGTCGTAATTGAATTGGAGGATAATCGGAAATTTGTTTTCCGTTATATTCAATTGTACCGGATGTTGGAGATTGCAAATCATTTAGCATGCGGAGCAATGTACTTTTTCCGCTCCCACTCTCACCGATAATACATGTAATTTTTTCTTTTTGAATCTGTAAATAAGGAATGTGTAGTATATCTTTATATGTAACGTCTTTTAATATAAACATAGATGGCTCCTTTCTGATTCTAGTTCTATCGTATCAAAAAAGAGAAGGTAACGGTTATAAAGAGCAACGTTTTTTCTTCGTCTTGAGTTCTATTAATAAGTTAAGTAAACGATCTAATTCTTGGCTGAAAGAAATCACTTTATCATGAGTGAATCCGTACTTTTCAACGAGATAGATCAATTCTATCTTCTTCGCTTCTATTCGATCGTTTAGTTTCGTTAAGTTCATAAGTGAAATGGAATACCTCCTGTAAAAGTATTTACAACATAAAAAATAAGACCGAATGACTTCGGTCTTAAAGGAAATAATAAAACAACTTATAAATAGCATACACTGTTTATCAATAGTTTTTAATATAAAAATGAAAAATAAATCATCATCCATATTGAGAAAGATGTGTCTGATAATTATATTTTAACTCATAAAAGAGACTGCCTATTTAGTAGACAGTCTGTAAAGTATTAACCTTTATGATATTTGTACATCCAAAGAAGACCGGATTTTAATAATCTCGGTACACGTCCCATTAATGGTTGGTTTGCTAGTAAACCGAAGCCGTGCTTCTTACCAAGAGAGCCGAGAACACCTTTTAATTTAATTACAGGTAGTTCGTCAGGAAGTGGTTCATTATTCCAACGTTTTAATAATATTTGGACAATTTGTTCTCCTTGACCTTCAGCAAGTTGTGCAGATGGAGCGTGTGGAAGTGCTGCGCAATCTCCTACAACATACACGTGCTCGTTATTTGGAATATTGTGATATTTTGTTAAAACAACCCGTCCGCTACCATCTTGTTCAACTGGAAGGTTTCGAACAACTTCATTTGCTTGAATACCAGCTGTCCAGACGATTGCATCACATTCAAGTGGTTCATCGTGGTTGTACACAATATTTGGTTCTACTTTTGTAATGTTAGAGTTTCGTATAATAGTAACCTTATGTTTTACGAACCATTCTTCTACGTATCTACTTAATTTCTCTGGATATGGGAATAGAATTCTATCTTTTCGATCAAATAAGTGAATTTTTAAATCAGAACGGCTTTCGCGAAGTTCACTTGCAACTTCAACGCCACTTAATCCAGCACCAACGACAGCTACTGTTGCGTTTGGTTCTAGACTATTTAATTGTTCATATGTCTTACGTGTTTGTTCAATCGATTGTAGGCTATGTGTATATTCCTTCGCCCCAGGAACGTTATGATATTTATCCTCACAGCCAAGACCGATAATTAAATCATCATATGGGATTGCTTCGCCGCCATCGAGATGAACAGCTTTTTCTTCGAGATCAATATTTGTTATTGTGCCGTATTGAATATTGAGGCGTGGGTGCTCGGGAAACGGTATACGAATATGTGTTTCTGAAATAGTACCCGCAACTAATGCATAATATTCAGTTTTGAAGCAATGGTATGGTACTTTGTCGATTAATGTCACTTGTACATCATCTGGAAGTTGGTTGCTTGGAAGTAGCCGCTGCAGAATTCTCATTCCACCGTAGCCGCCACCTAGTATTACGAGGTGTTTCATGATGGATTACCCCTTTTCTGTTGAAATATCCCCTAATCATACAATTTTATATTAATAAAATATTTTGACTTTACTCAATCAAATTATATCGAATTTGTGAACAAATAACAATGCATGAATGAATACTCTGTTGTACAATAAGAAGAAAAGTAAAGTAAACTGTTTTTCCTTTTTAATTACTATTTCATTGCGAGTAGCATGTTATATAAAATAAGTCCATCTACTTTGAAGTGAAATAGTGAAGTAACTAAATAGTTTAGAATGTATAACGAAAACAACAAGAGACAGCTTAGTTTTCTTCTTATAGATAGTCAGAAGGTAATTTGTTTTGTAGTACAGGGGGGAGAATTTTGATTAAACCATTAATTGAATTTTGTGTAGGTAACCTTGCGAGTGGTTCACAAGCAGCTTTAGAGAAATTAGAAAAAGATCCGAATTTAGATGTAATGGAATATGGTTGTTTAGGATATTGTGGTATTTGTTTTGAAGGGCCGTTTGCACTTGTAAATGGTGAAGTCGTACAAGGTGCTACAGTAGAAGAACTTGTCCATAATGTATATGAGTATTTGGATGAAAATCCAATGTTTTAAGGTGTTGCAATCAGCAGCACCTTTTTCTATTAGATAAAATCTTCTTTCGCGGGGGAGGATAATATTGTATATAAATAAAAAAGGCCCTTGTAGAAGGGCTTTTTTTCTTACACAATTTGTGCAAGAATGGCTCATCGCCAAATGTTGTCAAATATGAGAAACGGGGGACATTCATATTGTGTTCTAAAAGCGTGCATTTTATACTTAAAATAACAAACTATTTTTGGAGTGAATACAAATGAGCCAATTTTCTTTTACAAAAATGCATGGTCTTGGCAATAGTTATATATATGTAAATATGTTTGAAGAACAAATTCCTGAAGAAGATTTAGTTCTTGTGGCGGAAAAGGTTTCAAATATTAATACTGGTATTGGAGCAGATGGAATGATTTTAATTTGTCCATCTGACGTAGCTCCGGTGAAAATGCGCATGTTTAATAATGATGGTTCAGAAGGAAAGAGCTGTGGTAACGGTTTACGCTGCGTAGCGAAATATGCGTATGAGCATAAACTAGTAGAAGAAACAGTTTTCAAAATTGAAACGTTAGCTGGTATTGTAACAGCGGAAGTAACGGTAGAAGAAGGGAAAGTTACATTAGCGAAAATCGATATGGGAGCACCGCGTTTAACACGTGCAGAAATACCGATGCTTGGTGAAGGTGAAACACCATTTATTCGTGAAAACTTCTTATACAATAATCATCGTTATGCATTTACAGCTGTTTCAATGGGGAATCCGCATGCGGTTATTTTTGTTGATGATGTAGAGCAAGCACCTCTTACAACACTTGGTCCAGTCCTGGAGACACATGAAATGTTCCCAGAGCGAGTAAATGTTGAATTCGTCGAAATTTTGAATGATGCAGAGATGAACTTCCGTGTTTGGGAACGTGGATCTGGTGTAACACAAGCTTGCGGAACAGGGGCGTGTGCTGCAGTTGTAGCCTCTATTTTAAATGGGAAAATGGAACGTGGTAAGGAAATTATAGTTCATTTAGCTGGTGGCGATTTAATGATTGCATGGACAGAAGAAGATAATGTGTTAATGAAAGGACCAGCGGAAGTAATTTGCCGCGGAGTGTATGAGTACAAGATAGAAGCGTAAAGATGTATAATAGAATGAGAACAGAAAGGATGGTGTATTTCATGATTGAAGTAACAGAACAAGCAGCTTTTCAAATTAAAGATATGTTAAAAGATGCTGAAGATGGAGAGAAGTACGTGCGCCTTGCTGTACATGGCGGCGGATGTACTGGCCTTTCTTACGGCTTAGGATTTGAAGTAGAACCAAAAGAAGACGACACAGTTCTTGAATTTTTCGGTGTTGAATTTGTTATCGATACAGAAAGTGCTCCAATTGTTAAAGGAGTAAAAATTGATTATAAACAATCTATGCTTGGCGGTGGATTCACAATCGACAATCCAAACGCAATCGCATCATGCGGATGTGGATCATCTTTCCGTACAGCGACGAATGCTGGTAAGCCGGAAGAGTGCTAGTGCGAAAAAGTGCGTCAAATCAACGTTTTTAGTATCGAGATATTAGCGTGAAATCTTTTCGTAAACATGAAGCGTATAGGGTGAGGATGGAGAATTGAGGGCGGTAGATAACGTTCGAAATTCGACCATACACAAGTAACTAAGTGTATCTACGTAACCCTACTGCGCATCTATAAGGATTAATAATACCGACCCTTCTTGACGGTGAATTACAAAATTCATTCGTTGAGGGGTTTTTTTTATTGGCATTAAAACGTAAGAAGAAGCGAGCTGAGCGCACTACGCACAAGTCGTACCCTAAGATAACCTTACAGCAAGCTCTCGATATAGCGATAGCAGGTAAAAAAGCAGAGGGTCTGCGAGAACGAACGCTAACAGACTATATGAAGATGTGGGGCTATTTTACCGATTGGCTTGCAGAAAATTATTCCGATATAGATTATGTTAACGAACTTACAGCAGATATTTTCCGTAACTATATTAACTATTTACAGTACGATGCCATACGTTACGATGGTCACAAGTTTATTACTAATCGAGAAGAAAGAGGGGTAAAAGAAACGACAATTAATATAAGGCTGCGTACTTACCGCTCAATGTTCAATTACTTAGAGCGTGGAGAGTTAATAGAGTACAATCCGATGGACAATGTAAGATTGTTGCGTCAAGACATAGACCTTACGAATTGTTTAACAGAGGATGAAGTAAAAGCGGTCTTAGCGCAACCTAATCAACGAGATTATGTAGGTTTTCGAGACTTTGTAATTATTAATTTGTTATTAGATAGCGGGTTACGTATTAATGAGGCTCTTAATTTACGAGTGGAAGAGATTGATTTTAAAACACGCTTTATAACGTTGACGGGTGAACGGAATAAAAACCGCAAACCTAGATATGTACCAATATCGGCATTTGTTGCGAAGCTCTTACTACAGCTTATCGAAGAGAATAGGGCGCATTTTAAAACAGACCGCATATTCCTTTCTTGCTTCGGTGAGTTACTAGGAGCGAATCATTTTAATAAGCGCTTAAAGTATTACGCAGAAAAGGCAGGTATTAAAGGTAAGAAGGTAACTGCGCATATTTATCGTCATACGTGGGCTAAAAATATGATTTTAAACGGCTGTGATCCATTTACATTACAGAAAATAAAAGTAAAATCTTAGTGCAGTCGCAGTAAGATTCGGACTAGCTGTATTTGCGGCAAATATTACAGATATGATAGGTGCTTGGCGAAAGCGGAGAGGGAAATAAAAAAAAGCGGCGTTTATACGTCGCTTAGTTAATTGTATTATCTGTTTCTTTAATCTCATCATATGGCTCATGCACGTATTGAAAACCGTATCCCGCTTCTACAAGGACTTCGTCAACCTTTTCTAAAAACTCTTTGCCCCATTTAGTGCAACGATGTTTACCGTAGATTTTAATAACAAAATTATACCCTTTTACTTCGGGATATCTTTCGTAAACTTCTTCACTTTCTATAAAACCTAAATACAAATTGATTTTTTCTTGCAGTAACTCAATATGTTTTTCTTCATCAGTCCAGTCTAATTCATCAGCAATGACTAAATAGGCTATTTTTTCTTCTTGATTGTAGCCCATAAAGTCAACTTTTTCTAATTCATATAAAGACATAAAAACACCTCTTATCTATTGTTTTCTTCTAATTTCAACTTTAGTTGGAGGTATTTCCGTGCCACCTACAAATGGTGGTTTTCCTTTACCTACAACTGTTGCGCCGTGTTCTTCAATTTCGGGAATCGCAATTTTTTGTTTTTTAGTAAGGGGAGCAGTTGGCGAACCTTTTGCTTCAACTATTCTTATATCTTCTAAATCTTTATTCGCCCCTAGAAAATCAAGCCTTGTCTTTGTCCCTGTTTTATTAGTCTTTAAAGTTATTTGTTCTACTACTGTATCTACTTCTTTTGAGAAGTCCTTATATACTTCTTTTTCAAATGCTCTCCCAGTTGCTTGATTTATTCCTATTTGTACCTGTCTTTGGGCTTTTACTGCTTCCGCGGTCTTGTCTATCTTTTTCGCAGTATCTACGGCATCAGCTACCTTTTTGGCACCTTTAACTACTTTTATTCCTTTTCCTAGCGGAGTAAGACCCGCAAAAACCATAACACCAGCGCCAGTGCGATCCCACCACGAAAGTTTTTCGCCAGTGTCAGGATCCAACACCTTCCATAACGCGTCGCACATCGTATTCACCCGATAGCTCGCCCGCTAAGTCTCTAGCAGCTTTCTCTAAACTATCGTCACCTTTTTCCGAAGAAGATGCACTAGCTGCGGTCTCACCTTCAACTAGATTGCCGTCGTACTCAGCATCTGCCGTGCGGAATTTTTCCGCAGCTCTTTCTAGTTCGTCAGCTATTTTATCGAATTCCATTAAAACAGTGAACATTTTCGGCTTAGCTTCGTTAAACATTTGATAGAAATGTTGACTGGTTGCTCCTATCCAGGTCGCGGCAATGTGTTCTGTTTGATTATATAAATCGTTATGTATCTGTTCTAAGGTGTACCGTACGTCCTTTACTGTCTTGGCTGCTTGCTCTAAACGTTCAGGTGTTACTTTTATTTGTACCATACCATCCCTTCTTTTCTTAATATTTTTGCAAGAAAATTATACCATATATATGCATTGGTCGATGTGTGATAAAAGGACATATTTGCGGTATGTAATGAAAGTTATCGAAAGCTATGAAAAGCTATTAATTTGCATTCGAATGTAATAGAATGTAGCGTTATCTACCATTTGATGTGCGGAGTAAGTTAGCGTTTTATATTTATGTGTAGCGAAAGTTGGTAAAAGTTATCGAAAGCTATAAAAGGTTAATTGATGTAAACTCGTATAATATTTTCGATGAAATAGCGAACCCCTTGCGACTGTAATGTTTACGATGATTTACGTGTAACTTAAATGGTTACGGAAATTTACAAAATAAGCGATGTCACGGGGGGAAATATCGTCAGATTGGCGTGTGTGTAGCGCTGTGGTTGGCGGCTATATAACTGCTGCTCGTTCTGCTGGAGGGAGGTCTTAAAACTCACGGGGTTTATTCTTTACGTACCTAATCATAAAAAAAAGACACCGCCAATTACTGCGCTGCCTCGTATTCTTTTATCTTCTTATAGAACGTTGCTTTCTTCATATTAACAGCCGCCATAAACTCGACTGCTTTTATCTTTCCGCCTTTCCAATCGCAGTATAAGTTATCCCAGTTTTCGGGAAGTGCCATAACAGGACGCCCGAGGTGTTTTCCCTTCGCTGCTGCTGCGTCGATACCTTCACGTTGACGCTCTTTTATCGTTCTTCTTTCTTGTTCTGCGATAGATGTATAAACCTCGATAATAATATTATTAATCATATCAATAACCCAGTCTTGACCCGCTGGTATGTCTGCCATAGTCGTAGGTAAGTCGATGATTTTAACACGAATCTTTTCTTTCTTGAAGTATTCAAGGTATTCTTTTATCTGCGCTTTGTTTCTGCCTAGTCGGTCGATAGATTTTATATAGAGCGTATCACCTTCACGCATTGCTTTAAGCATATTCTGAAAGCCCTCACGCTCGAAGTCCTTACCGCTAGTTGGTTGAGTAAGGAATTAGTATTTTTCATCTATTTTCTTACGATTGTTGTCTTTTGCATAATTAGAGGTTGGTTTATGTGTATGAAGAATTTTAATGAAGTAATAGCAACTCATCTGAGTTTAGAATCCGTACTTATTCCAATTGGTGATGGGATGACGGTTTCTAAAGTGAAGAAATAATTATTATCTTACAAAAGTGTAATGTTCATGTCATGTTTTTGAATTTCTTCTTTAAAGCTTAGGCTTTAAGATAACAATATAAGAAAAACACATGAGGTGAAGGAAATGAAAAGATATATTGCACTTTTTAGTATTTTAGTTGTATTTGCAAGCCTATTAGTTGGTTGTGATTTAAATCGTATGGGTAAAGATGAGTATTATGTTCAAATTACAGTAGATGGAAAAGAGTATAATGGTAAATCTGATAATGGTGAACCATATAAAGATTACGAATATAAGTTAACTGGTTTTGATAAAGACGGAAAAGAAAAAGAATTAGAATTCACAGCTCAAAAAAACTTACGTAAAGATGCATTCTTACGTGTATATCACTCAGATAAAAAAGGTGTAACAGCTTGGGAAGAAGTAAAGAAAGATGAGCTTCCTGCGAAAGTGAAAGAAAAACTAGGCGTGAAATAAGACAGAAAAAAGGAATTGACGAATAGGGTCAATTCCTTTTTATATTCTCAAAATCCTCTTCTGAAATGACTTTAAATCCATGTCTTTTGAATAAAGCAGTTGTTACCCCGTAACCAGTTTGTTTATTCCCGTTAAATTCTCCAGTGTAAATCGTAGAACTACCACAAGATGGACTGCGTTCTTTCAAAATAATATATTCTGGGTGTAAACCTTTCATTTGTTCTAGAGCTTTATAAGCACCGCTCACGAAAGCTGCTGTGACATCTTCACCGTCTTTTGTCACCACTTTTGCTTTTCCATCTAAAACGTCATCGCCATTCCCGCCAATAATTTCAGCTGAAGGACGAGGCGTTGGTAATCCTCCTAATACTTCAGGACAAATGAGGACTGTATCTTCTTGTTGCAGTAGCTCCTGTATTTTTGAAACGAGATTGTCATTTCCATCATACCGACAAGCGATGCCACCTAAACAAGCGCTAATTACGATCATATTGTCACCTCCAAAAAATTTTAAAATACCCCGCTAATTTTGCTTCCTGACTCTTACCTATAAATGAGGTGATAAAAATGGGAAGCTTATATAATTTAATGAAACCATATAGTGAATTTCGAAGTAAAGAAGAGTTTAATACATATCAAAGACAAATTTTGAAGTGCTATCGATTTGAATTAAATAAAACGGATACAACCATCATTCATTTTTTAGGGAAGTATGCGGTGAATGAGAAACAGAAAACAGTGGGAGTTGCTTGTCCGTTAATGGAGACGATTGCTACAAATGTTGGAAAAAGTATTCGTACAGTACGCCGTTCAATTGCAAAGTTAGAGGAACTAGGAATTATAAAGCGTGTTGCGACAAAAGAAAGACATAAGCGCGGCGGATATAGTGCGAACTTATATGTATTTCTTACATCTGCAATTGACCGCATGGATGACCGTATGAAACTGTCCGCATGTGAAAGTGATGATCGTGTAGATGGCTGTAGTAAAAATGAGAAAAAAAGTGAAGGGGAAACAATTTTTTCTAAAAACATTCCACAAATAAAAGAGAATAGAAAAGAAACGTACGAACTTGATGAGACGTATTGCCGTCATGATATACCGAAGCCTTTTATATACGCACTTGTGCCAATGACGCGTAATCCGAAAAAGATTAATATATTTTGGAGGAAGGTGGAACTTGCATATAAAAAGAGCGGGTTACTAGAGCAAGGTGTTTTACTGGAGCAAATATTAGCTGATGAAGAAGTGTATGGAAATTTCATTTGGCGAGTAAAGAGTGTTGTGAGAGCGTATAAATACGGGGAAATCCGTAAAAATGTGAAGGCTCTTTTATATAGTACAGTGCGGGATTTATTTTTAGAAATTGGATTAGAATGGGGGGCAGCCGTGAGAAGAAGTAAGGGGATACCATTATTTGATCCGTTTAAAAAAGAGCCATGCGTATAACACATGACTCCAAGTAGTTAATCAAACTTCCTTACAACTGGAACACGAATCGCTACAAATAGTACGAAGACGATAACGGCGATTGCACCGCTTTTCATAACGGTTACGATTGGAATTCCTATTGCAAGTGCGATTGATGTGAATGCATAAGAAAGCGGGATAAAGCCCATTGATGAGAGCATAAGTAAACTCATTACGCGTCCCATCATTTCTTCTTTTACTGTCGATTGAATCATCGCCATAAGCGGAACGATAGCCATTGCAATTGTAATACCGTAAAACATGCCAGCTAATAATGCTTGCCAAAGTACGGTGCTAAAGTTGATGGATAAGAAGAATACACCAGATAGTAGCATCATGATAATGCAAAATAGACCGCGTCTACGATTAATATTTTTTAAACCGACAATGACAGCGCCTATCGCCATTCCGCCTCCTACAGATGCTTCTAAGTAACTAAACTGAAGCGAGTCACCGTGCAGAACATTTTTAACGAAAAGCGGGAAACCGACTTGCATTGGACCGATTAAAAATAAGTTTAAAAAGGCACTACAAAGAAGGAAAGTTGAAAGGAATGGTGATTCCTTTACATATAAGATTCCTTCTTTAATAGAAGTGAACATGCCTTTGTCTGTATTTTGCTGTTCTGGCATCGTAAATTGTATTTTTTGAACGAGTATGGCTGCGACGATCAGTAATAAAATCGTGATCGAAAAGATCGTTTCATAGTTCGTAAATTTGATAAGAATTCCGCCAAGTACAGGGCCTAAGATGACCGATGCTTGGTTTGTCATTTGTGTAAGTGAATTTGCTTGTGTTAAACGGCTTTTTTCTACAAGTTCAGGTAAGATAGATCCATCAGCTGACCAGAAAAAAGCATCAGCAAGCCCAAAGAATAAAGCGAATAAAGCAAATGTATATAGTGTTACATCACCTACGATGAACCATGTAAGGATGGTTGCGACGAGAATAGCACGAATAATATTAGAATAAAACATAATGTTTTTTTTCGGGAATTTATCAGCTACAGCACCGCCGATAATCATAAAAATAAGCCTTGGAACACTAAGAGCTACGAAAACAACACCGAGTAAAGCCTCAAGGTTTAATGTTTTTGCTATGTACCACGTTTGTGAAAAAGTAAAAAAGGCTAAAGCAAAACTTGAAAAAAGAGTAGCTGCCCAAAGAAAAAGGAAATTCGTATTTTTTAATAACGGTTTCGCATTTTCTTTTAAAGCAGATTTATTTTGTTGTAGTTCCTCCATATTGCTTCCTTTCTATGTGACAAATTTAAACTGAAAAACCTATTAACAATCGTTTTATACAGTTTCTAATATTTCTATACTGCACTTTCTCATTGTAGACAATAATGTTGGGTTTGCACAGTGGCTATTTAACGACAAAAAAGAAGATGTATCTTCTTTTTTGTCGTTCAGGCTAATGCAATATAAATATCCAATTGTACGTTGGTTGGATCTGTTGCTTTTTCATCATAAAGCTCAAAGTCTGTTGTAAAAGCACGTTTGTTTTCTTTTGACCATTGCCAAATATATTCCCAAGCCTCACAAACGACTTCAGCAACTGGACCCTTTCTCGTTGTAAATACCGCATACGTAGCAGCAGGTATTGTTAAAGTTGTCATATTTTCAGGTGCGTCTTCTAATGAAGAAACGGGCATACCGATCGTAAATTGATATGTACCAGTTTCATCTGATTCGTAATTTGAGTAGAACGCGAATGTTTCTGTCGTTTGTTGATTTGGGATGTGATGCATCATTTGTTCTTGGAAGTATTGGTTCCAAAGCCCTGGAATTTTTCCTTCAGTAGATGCCTCTATTTCATTTGTCGTCGTAATCGAAATACCGATTGCTTGGAAAGCTTCTTTTTTTACGATAATAGGTTCTTTCATTTTAAAATATCCCCCTTATTAATCAGAACGTTTGTTCTTATCGATTGTAACATATTTTGGAAGGATACGGTAGCACAATAACAAAAGAACTCCTTCGCATAAAAGGAGCTCTTTTCATTTCTATATTAAAACATACTAGAGCTGTGCATCGGTTGAAGTTTTGCGTTTGGATCGAAGTAAGCTTTTGCATTGTTTACTGCTGTTGGTGCTTCACCGAAGCCGCAAGCAATGAGTTTTACTTTTCCTTCATATGTACAAATGTCACCAGCAGCGTAAATGCCAGGAATATTTGTTTCCATTTTCGAATTCACGAGAATGCTGTTTTTTTGTATATCTAAGCCCCAATTTTTAATTGGGCCAAGAGAGGAAACGAAGCCGTAGTTTACGATGACATCATCCACATCGATGATAATTTTTTCTTCCGTTTTTATATGCTGAAGAACGACTTGTTCAATGTTGTCATCACCAATGAGTTCTACTGGTATGTACGGTGTGCTTACTTCTGCACGAGAATTCATTAAGCTTTCTACGCTATGTTCATGTGCACGGAACTTATCACGGCGATGAACGATTGTAACTTTTTCAGCGATCGGCTCTAACATCATTGTCCAATCAACAGCTGAGTCGCCGCCGCCAAATACTACGACGCGCTTACCAGCAAATTTATTCATATCATCAACGAAATAATGTAAGTTTTTCTTTTCATACTTTGCTGTACCTTCTAATTCTAAGCGGCGTGGTTGGAAAGCACCATTGCCAGCAGTAATAATAACTGATTTAGAATAGTGAGTTTGCTTATTCGTAACAAGTTTAAATATACCGTCAGCTTGTTTCTCAAGCGTATCAACAGCTTCTTCTAAACAAACGGTTGGATCAAATTTCTTCATTTGCTCTTTTAAGTTATCAACTAGTTCTTGTGCGCGCACTTTTGGAAATCCAGCTACATCATAAATGTATTTTTCAGGGTAGAGTGCGGATAATTGTCCTCCAAGTTGAGGTAAGCTTTCAATGATTTTTACACTTGCTTGTCTCATACCGCCATAAAATGCTGTGAACAGCCCTGTTGGACCACCACCAATAATCGTTATGTCGTAAACTTTTTGATTTTCTGCCACTTTCATTCCCCCTATAGATGGAATTTTGATATTGATTTCATATATTGTTCATATGTACACGAAAATCCTGCAAATGATGACACTTTCAAATAAATGATAGCATATTTGAGTTCATAATACTTCTGAAAACGACTGAATTGTGTGTAAGTTTTCGCATAGATGCTTTTTTAATTGTATAAAATATGGTGAAAGGAAAATACATGAAAAAAAGGCTGAAAAACCCTTGAAAACGCTATGTTATTTTAAAATATTGATAATTCTCCAGACGCTTGAATTCTGGAATAAAACCGACTAATATAGGGAAGTATTATGTTAAATTTCTATGACAAAATTCGTACGATTTTTTGACTGCGTTTTGTTATGATATAGAATGTGATAAATTCCACATTCTTGACAAATATAGTTTTTAGTACTTGGTATTATTTTTCATTACTATTATATAAAGAAAAGGGTTGTGATTTGGTGAAGACTCCAAAAATCGTAGTTTTAGGTGCAGGTTATGGCGGGATGATTACGACTGTTCGTCTGCAAAAAGCATTATCTGTAAATGAAGCTGAAATTACGTTAGTAAACAACAACAGCTATCACTACCAAGCGACTTGGTTACATGAGAGCGCAGCTGGTACATTACAAGATGAAAAAATCTGTCTAGATATTCAAGACGTTATTGATACAAATAAAGTGAACTTTGTACAAGACACAGTAGTAGAAATTAAAGCTGCTGAAAAACGCATCATCTTAAAAGACGGCGAGCTAGAGTATGACTATTTAGTAATCGGTCTTGGTTTCGAATCAGAAACATTCGGAATTACAGGATTAAAAGAGCATGCATTCTCAATTGCTAACATTAATGCAACTCGTGAAATTCGTGAGCATATGGAAGCTAGTTTCGCTAAATATGCAGCTGAAAAGCGCGATGAGTTAGTAACAATCGTTGTTGGTGGTGCTGGATTTACTGGTATCGAGTACGTAGGTGAGCTTGCAAACCGTGTTCCTGAACTTTGCAAAGAGTACAATGTACCACGTGAAAAAGCACGTATTATCTGTGTAGAAGCTGCTCCAACAGCACTTCCAGGTTTCGATCCGGCATTAGTAGAATACGCTGTAAAACAACTTGAGAAAAAAGGTGTAGAATTCCGCATCGGTACAGCAATTAAAGAAGCAACTGAAGAAGGTATTATCGTTGCAAACGGCGATGATACTGAATTAATTAAGTCTGAAACAGTAGTTTGGGCTGCGGGTGTTCGTGGTAACGGTATTGTAGAAGAGTCTGGCTTTGAAGCAATGCGCGGACGTGTAAAAGTTGATGAGTACATGCACGCTCCAGGATACGAAGATGTATTTATGGTTGGTGACGCAGCGTTAATCATTAACGAAGAAATTAATCGTCCATACCCACCAACGGCACAAATCGCAATTCAAGAAGGTTACAACATTGCACACAACTTAACTGTGTTAGTTCGTGGTAAAGGCGAAATGAAAAAATTCGCATTCGACAATAAAGGATCTGTATGTTCTTTAGGTCATGACGATGCAATGGGCGTTGTTATGGGCAAAAAGTTAACAGGTTGGAAAGCTTCCTTCATGAAGAAAGTTATCGATAACCGTTACCTATTCTTATTAGGTGGACCTTTATTAGTTCTTAAAAAAGGTAAATTAAAGTTCTTTTAATATATAGTAGAAAAAGCAGAAACAGCTAAGAGCTGTTTCTGCTTTTTTCATTTAAAAAATATAGTATAATATATAAAAAAAGAAAGAATATTCTGTCCGTTCTGATAGAGGAGGGTATTGCATCATGGAGAAGCGAGGGAAAGTATGGCTAGCTGTTGGTGGCTTAGTAGCTACAAAAGATGGCAGGTGGCTGTTCGTTAAGAAAAAATATAGTGGATTAAAGGGGAAATGGTCTTTGCCGGCTGGGTTT